>JBATIN010000477.1:0-4490 GCA_049667765.1 Flavobacteriaceae bacterium | reverse complement strand
TCCAAAAAAGGGCTATAGTTCGATCAAATTGCTGAAATCCCCCTTGTATTAAATTAATGGTAACCGACAATAGGGCCGTAAAAGAAAACAGAAACCCGACTAGGTAGACAAGTAAGTACAAATCTTTGATTCTTTCGGTTTTTGTCACCACATATTTACCCAGCAAAAAAAATGCCGTCGGAAATAACATATAAAATAAAAAGGTTTGAACACTGAACTCTTCGGTTTGGGTAAAAAATAGCGCATATACTACAGAAAAGAACAGTAATATCAATGAATCAATATCAATAAGGTTCTGAATTACCTCTTTTTTGATAAAGATCAACAAGGTTATCATATAGCCGCCCAGGTAACCCAATTGAAAAGGGTCAACTAGAAAAAATATCAAAAAGAATATTATCGGAAAGCCTATTTTCTTATAATATTTGAACAATGCTATCATATAGAAGATAATCTGCTAAGTTACGTGTTAATTTTTTTAATAAATTTTGCCGGATTGCCTCCCCAAATCTCACCTTCCGGTATTGATTTCGCAACAACCGAACCTGCTCCAATAATACTTTTATCTCCTATAGTTATCCCCTTCAACAAAATACTATGTGCCCCAATAAAACAGTAATCGCCGATTAATACTGGTTTAGTTTTGCCAACATCGGTTTTAGGATTGCTACGTTCTATAGGGTCCAAAGAATGAAAATCGGTATCATAGATTTTAACATTCCCGCCAACTTTTACATAACTGCCTATTTTAATATGCTCATGACAAATAATTGCAGAATTTGACATGCCCGTATAATCGCCAATCTCTAACAAAGCGTTTTTTGATACGCCAATAGTCATTCTTAGATCACCGCCAATAGGGTTAGAGTATTTACCTGAATTAAAGGCAACACCTTTGCCTAATTTTAATTTTCCGCCACCGGCAATGAATATTTTTCCGTGTATGGTCGGATATGAGTCATAAGAAACTTTTTTGTACTTCAAAATGAATTTATTGTACAATACATCCGAAAGTTTCATAAAGCCGAATATCGATTTCTTTAAGAAGTTTAACATAAAGTCCAAATTAAGCTATTGTTTCAAAATAGCGCTATAAATAGATGTAAGTTGGTTTAAATTCGTAGTTCGATCATGTCGATTGGCGGCTGTATCCAACCCATTTTTTGACAAAGTGTCGGCCAATTGATTGTTGGTAAATACCCTCACAATATGTTGCGACAAGAGTTCTATCTCACTAAACCGGTACAGTAACCCAGTTTTTCCATGCTCAACCATATCTGGAATGCCGCCCACATACGATGCAATGCACGGTACTCCTAAAATTTGGGCTTCGCCCAGCGAATTAGGACTGTTTTCTATACTTGATGGACATATAAATACATGGCAATTCAAATACGCTTCGATCATTTGGGCCTCGTTCAAAAAGCCCAGAAATTCAATGTGATTCTCAAGTTTATGCTTTTTGACCAGTTTTTGAACATATTTTCCGTAGCCATCTCTTTTTAGCTTCTCTTTAAATCCGCCTATACTTCTTAGTATATCATTACCGGCAATGCGAATTTTAATGTTGGGAAAATCGTTTTTGATAAGGGCGATGGCTTCGACCACCTTATGCATGCCTTTTAATGGGTAGCCAGCCTGGCTTAAGAAAATAGTATGGTCAGTCTTTATCTGGTTGTTCCATTTTCTTGAACTGTAAAAACCATCACGCAAAGATTCGTTGCAAAAATGGTACATTATTGACCTGTTTATCACTTTTACATGATCATGGTCCCACTGCGTTCGGCCAATTACATGTTTTGCAAGGCGAAGATAATCATGTTCTACCTTGATTCCTCTTTTTCGATATTGCTTCTTTACCGCCAAGATGGAACTATTTTTAATAATATCCCTAAAAGTGATGTTTTTCAATACTTCGCCAACAGCTATACCACCCATATAATATCTGGCAATAACATGGGTAAGCCCCTGAATGGAAATAACATACGGCAATTTAGGCAATGACTTCATCAATACTAGGCCATGGGCATATTCAGTACCATGAATATGAACAAGGTCAGGGTTTTCAACTTCAATGATTTGTTTCCATGGCACTTCCAGTGATGGGTCATAGTCCGTAATCGGAGTATTGCTCTTCATCAAATAATAGCCGATGTCGTTTATTTTACAGTGATGTGCGGTAACATTAGGTCGGGCCGTAACAATCGTAAGGTGAATACCAGCTTTTACAAGGTCATCGGCCAAACCATACATCCAACCGCCAACAACGGGTTTTTCAAGGCCTATTGCGACCGATAAATCGGGGAATATGGGGTTAACGACCCAAAGGACTTTCATTATACCAAATTTAGGGTTGTTTTAATTATCTGAATTTGAGCGTGTGCGTTATATTTCTCGTCAATTACCTTGTAGGCATTTAATCGTACCTTTTCTCTTTTGCTTTTGCTAATAGTGGTCCAATGGGTAATTGCTTCGCAAAGGTCATCTAAATCGTCTTCTTTGAAAAAACTGCCGGTAACGCCATCATCTATGGCTTCAAATTCAGGGCCATGGCTCGAAAAGGCATCACATGTAATCACCGGGGTACCATAGGTGAGCGAATGTATTGCCATTAGTCCGATAAGGCCAGGCGAGACACATACAGCACTATTGAATATCAATGGGCCAATTTCTTCTTCATCATAGCAGGGGCCATAAAACCAAATATTATCATTAAGTCCATAATCGTTGGCTAGTTTTGGTATTTCGTTGTTTTCTACATCTTTTCCAACAATGACCAAATTAAAAGGTGAGTTTTGATTTTTCAAAAGTTTTACCGCTTCAACCAGCTGATCTACTTTTTTTGATTTTTGTATCCTTCCTAGATAAAGTATAACCGGAAGCTCATTACCAAAATGATCTTTGTAAAGAGTTGAAGGGGTCAACTTATTCCTTATTTTTAGTTGCTTGTCGTAAAATAACGAGTTATAGATGAGTACTAGTTTGTCATCTGAAAAACCAAAGTCTTGCATATTTTCTTTACCATGATTTCCATATAGAAAGATTTTGTTGCATAGTCGATAAAAGTTTTTCTCGAGAAAAGTAACTATTGGGGTGCTATTTTTTTAATTCCATGGGTCCAGCAGTATACTTTCTTGCCGAATAACCGGGCAAAAATCACTAAGATCCAATTGGCCAAATAAGTAGAAGAACTACTTAGAATATAGTGTTCATAGGGTTTGAAGATAAGCTTCCACACGCCTTTTTGCCAAACAAAACCGGTACGTGGTACCTTTTTGTTCTTTACGGTTTTAATATATCCTTCAAGCTCATTATAATCCATGAGCGTAATCGGGGAGTCCACTTTATCGCCAAAATAAAAGTCGCATTTCAGCTCTTTGTCCATCAGCTTATATATAGGAGCCCTGTAATGTGGGCCTATATTAAAAATACAACAAACTTTATTATTCATTAGTCACAGTAACTATTGGGGGATAAATTTACGTTTTTTTAAGGCCTTTGACTTTTGAAATCAACATTTGAAGCTCTTGTACGTTAAATAAACGTACAAATATGAAATAAATTGGGATGGCCACGATCGGTGCGATACATAATTTGATAAAATCGTTTTGAACCCAGAAGACCGATAAGTATACACAAAGCGACATAATAGCTCCTGAAAGTATTACCGGAAACATATCTTTTAGTTGATTCAATGCTCCATATTTCATTATTTTTCCGGGGTAATAGGTGTTGATGAAAAAATGAATCGCGGTTGAAGTCAATTCGGCCAACGCAATATAGTAGATGCCAAATTTTAACGCCGCGATCAGTAACACTACTCGAATGGCAAGTTTTGCATATTGTTGTTTGAGGGCCAAATCAGTTCTGCCAATAACATAAAGCAGATTTACGTTGATTCCTGAAATTATGGTAATGGCCCGTGCAACGCAGAAAATTTGCATCACCGGTACGGCTGGCAACCATTTATCCGACATTAATATTAAGATTAATGGTTCGGCTATGGTAGCTAAAAACAAAAATATAGGTACCGTTAACAAGGCCGTAGCTCTAATAATACTTCGGGTATGTTTAACGAGAACTTCAAGCTGATCTTGTAAACTGGCCAGCCCGGGAAGTAATACGCGTTCCAACACTGCGTTCATTATACCGAAAATGAAATCTGTTATGCGGGTGCCACTGGTGTAATAGCCCAAATTTCCTGGGGCCGTTACTTTTGGTATGACCAATTCGTACAACTTGTTGACCGAGGTGTTCAGCAGTGATGATATCAAAAGATTGGAACCGAAAGAAAACAGTTGCTTAAGCGAACTTTTTGAAAACACCCAATTGGGTTTCCATTTCAGTCCCAACCATATCATTAGGGCCATCATTACCGATTTAATAAGGGTTTGCCCAACGAGTGCCCACACCCCTAAACCTGTATAGGCCATATAAATAGCAATGGTCCCCGATATAATTGAAGACACTAAATTTACTTTGGTAATGAC
>JBATIN010000476.1:0-6877 GCA_049667765.1 Flavobacteriaceae bacterium | reverse complement strand
ACACCTACACCTTTCAGATGACCAAGGCTGGCGAATTGAGATCAAATCTTGGCCAAAATTGACCGAGGTGGGGGGCAGTACTGAAGTCGGTGGCAAAGCTGGGGGTTTTTTCACCCAAGAAGATTATAAAGAAATTGTTGATTATGCCGCAAAACAATTTATCACCATAGTACCTGAAATTGATATGCCCGGACACACCAATGCCGCCTCAGTCTCATACCCGTTTCTTAATGGCAATGGCAAGACCCCCGAATTATACGAAGGTACCCAGGTTGGTTTTAGCACTTTCGACACCAGAAAAGATACCGTTTATACCTTTATTGATGATGTGGTACGTGAAATTTCGGCCATCACACCTGGCCCCTACTTTCATATCGGTGGCGACGAGAGCCATGTCACCGCAAAAAAAGACTATATCTATTTTGTAAACAAAGTAGAAAAGATTGTGAAAAAATACAATAAGCGAGTTATTGGATGGGACGAAATCGTTACCGCTAATCTAGACTCTAATGCCATAGCCCAATATTGGAGCAGTGGGAAAAATGCCCAATTGGCGGTGGAAAAAAATATGAAGGTCATTCTTTCGCCCGCTAAAAAAGCTTATTTGGATATGCAATACGATACCCTTTCAAAACACGGACTTCACTGGGCGGCCTACATCCCTACCGACACGGCCTATGTTTGGACACCCGAAGAATACGAGGGCATCCCCATGAAAAACATTTTGGGAATAGAAGCCCCGCTGTGGTCAGAAACGATCAGCGACATAGGGGAATTGGAATATTTGGCTTTTCCGAGAGCCATAGGGTATTCAGAACTAAGCTGGACTGTTAAAGAGAATCGAGATTGGGAAAACTACAAGGTGCGCCTAGCGAACCAGGCGCCATTTTTAGACCGTATGAACGTGAAGTACTACCCATCGCCACTCATCGATTGGAAAAAGAGCAAGTATACCTACGAAGAAATCAAAAAAGACTAAAACTATCGTACCTCTATAACCATCTACCCAGAAATACCTAGAGTGTTTCAGGATAGCACGGTGAACAACTTTAGCCATACTACCAGATGAAACGAAGTTTAGTTATTATTTTACTAGTCCTAAGCAAATACCTGGTTGTTACGCAGTTCAACTACTATCCTAGAGTTTATTATCCACAAGTTTTTTGATAGTGCGGTGGCCAAAAATTCGTTGAATAGTGTCAATTCGAGTATTAAGACCACTTACTTAAAGCTTTTTAAGCATTAAAAATAGATATGGGGGCAAACTACCGCCCAACCTTGGATTTATTTCAATGATATAAGGTTTGTCTTCCTTAATTTTATAATTAACGCAGCAAATACCTTGAAAATCAATACTTGAAAGTAAGTTGGTAAAAATATCAAGATACTTGTTCTTGGCAATTGTTTTAATATATTCTTCGTCTTTACCTTTTATACTAAAGTCATGTCTAAAAATATATTTGATATTTATGGCGCTAAGAATCCGACCTTTTTTAAATAAGATATGCGTGGCATATTCTACCTTACCGGTAATAATTTCTTGGGTAAAATAATCTGAGGAGGATATACTTTCAGCATGTTCAATTTCATCGGTCTCATTAAAAATCAGAAAAGTGTTTTGCCCCCACTCATCTTTCTTTTTTTTAAGGATATAAGGGTACTCCTTTTTGTTCATTGTTGGGATAATATCTTCAAATCCGTTCGCGATAAGGGTAGTATTGAACCTGTACTTATCGTCGCATAACCTCACAGCTTCTATACTAGGTAAGGGTATTGAACAATTCGATGATCTGTTTCTTATTTCTTGATCGGTCAAGGCCTCGATCGTAATGGGTAAGATTAAATCGTACTCCGCTTTTGAATTAGCAATAGTATCGATAAATACAGGGGTAAAGTTTGAATTTCTTAAGCCGTTAACTATCCTGTTTCTCCATTTGCTCGATGGATAGATTGCTATTGTTTGGGCCGCCTCGCGACACCCTAGTTTTTGACATTCCAAATAACAACTCCAACTAAAATTCTTGATACCATAAAATAATCGTTGAAAATACCAAAACATCATCCTTTCCTACTTTTAAGAGGTGTAATAAAAGGGGGACTTACTGAAAAGATATAACTAAAATGAACACGATACACCCGTGAACAAATGTCTTTTTAAAAATTTATAATTTTCTTGATTAATTTGCGAAAATGCTAAGAAAAAATATCCTAGACAAATCAAGCATCGCTTGAATTTACTATTTCTTTTTTGCTGCCGGATTTTTCTGCGCTACTTTTTTGCCCGAGGCCTTTTGGGTGGCCTGTTTGGCAGAGGCAGGTTTTTTGCTTGACTTTTTTGGTTCAGAAGTCTTTTTCTCCGTGGCCTTTTTTTCAACATTTTTTACATCATCACCTGAAGCTTCTTTCTTTTCCGTAAAATCATTTATGCCGTTCTCGATCAAAATATTATACCATTGAATGACCTTTTTTATGTCACTGGTATAAACGCGATCTTCATCATAATCGGGTAATACCTCAAAAAAGTATTCTTCCAATTTTATTTTTTCATCTTTATGGCCAATAGCGGTTTTTTTTCCGCTTTCCTTAGTAGCAATTTTAAGAAAAACTTCCCGTAAGGGCACTTCTTGATCCAAGGTATAGATGGCAATTTCCGAAAGCACGCTAACATTGCTGCGTATGCCAACAGTTATTTTTTTTCCATCTAAAAGTGACTCCGCTACAAAACCGGCCCTGGTCTGGGTAATTAACTTATAAAGGCCTGGTTTTCCTCCAATTGATAAAATCTTATCTAAACTCATGAACTAGTATTTGATTCGGCAAATATGCCATTTTTCGTGAAATAAAAAGCTGCTTACCTTACTTTTTTTGCCTCGGGAAAGCGCATGCGGTAATCGACCTGAATCTTTCCCTTTGAAATGTTGCTTAACCTACTTTTTAGCAAACGTTTTTTTAGCGACGAGAGCTTATCAATGAACAATATGCCCTCAATATGATCATACTCGTGCTGTATGACCCTCGCCAAAAGGCCGTCATAGGTTTCGGTGTAGAGCTTAAAATTCTCATCTTGATAGGTGATGGTGATAGTGTCTTTTCGGAGTACATCTTCGCGAACATCGGGGATACTCAAACAACCTTCGTTAAAGGCCCACTCGCTGCCGGTCTCTTCTTCAATACTAGCATTGATAAAGGTTTTTTTAAAACCGCTCAGTACTTTTTGTTCTTCAATGGACAGTTCGTCATCATCCGCGAAGGCACTGGTATCGACCATAAAAATACGTAATGCCAAACCCACTTGAGGTGCGGCCAAGCCTACTCCGTTCGCATTATACATGGTTTCCCACATATTATTCAATAATTCTTTCAATTTGGGGTAATCGCCATCTATTTCGGTTGCCACTTTTCGTAATACGGGGTCACCATAGGCGATAATGGGTAATATCATGCTTTTTTGTTTAAATAATCTTGTAGAATAATCGTGGCACTGATCTCATCGACCAAGGCTTTATTTCTACGTTGCTTTTTGCCAAGACCGCTATCGATCATGGTTTGGAATGCCATTTTAGAGGTAAACCGCTCATCATGCCGCTTTACCGGAATATTCGGAAACGCTACTTCCAATTTTTGTAAAAAAGGAATGATGAGCTCCTCTGATTGCGATGGGGTATTGTCCATTTGTTTGGGTTCTCCAACAATAAACAGATCTACTTTTTCTTCGCTGGTATACTTTTTCAAAAAAAGGAGCAGCTCATGGGTAGGCACTGTAGTAAGTCCGGAAGCGATGAGCTGCAATTCGTCGGTAATTGCAATACCCGTTCTTTTTTTACCGTAATCTAATGCCAGAATTCTGCCCAATCGAAATTTTTAGCAAAAATAGAGCATAATTTGTTATATGAATATAAATCATTGATGAATTCTGTTTCAAGCCCTTATATTTGCCCAAATTTTAGCACCCTTATGAAAGCATTACAACAGATTATTGAAGCCGCTTGGGATAACCGAGAATTGTTAAAAGAAAACTCGACCCAGCAGGCCATTCGTGAAGTCATCAACTTGTTAGATAACGGAACCTTACGCTGTGCGGCACCGACCGAAAAAGGTTGGCAAATCAATGAGTGGGTAAAAAAAGGGGTGGTTCTCTACTTTCCGATACAAAAAATGGAAACCCTAGAAGTCGGCATTTTTGAATATCACGATAAAATACCCTTAAAAAGAGGCTATGCCGAAAAAGGAATTCGAGTGGTACCGCATGCGGTGGCCAGACATGGAGCCTACATTTCAAAAGGCACCATTTTAATGCCAAGTTATGTCAATATAGGGGCTTATGTAGATGAAGGTACCATGGTGGACACCTGGGCTACCGTTGGTAGTTGTGCACAAATTGGCAAGCACGTTCACCTTAGCGGTGGTGTCGGCATTGGCGGGGTGCTCGAACCCTTACAGGCATCGCCGGTGATTATTGAGGATAATGCCTTTATAGGCTCGAGGTGTATTGTTGTTGAAGGGGTTCGCGTAGAGCGCGAGGCCGTATTGGGAGCCAATGTAGTATTGACCGCATCGACTAAAATAATCGATGTAACGGGCCCAGAACCTATTGAGCTTAAAGGTAGGGTTCCTGCACGTTCAGTTGTTATACCAGGGAGTTATACGAAGAAGTTTTCAGCAGGTGAATTTCAGGTGCCCTGCGCCTTGATCATTGGCACTCGAAAAGAGAGTACTGATAAAAAAACCTCGTTGAACGATGCCCTTCGTGAACATAGTGTGGCAGTATAATTTGTAGGAAAAATTTACTCCTACATATAATTTTTTGCTTTTTTTGAAGTTAGTATACAAGACCACGCAATGACCAATAACCTACCAAAAATTGTTTATGGTGTTTCAAAAGCAAAAAATATCTGCCCTAATTATTACGTTCAACGAAATAGGATTTATCGAAAATTGCATTAAATCTGTTGAATTTGCAGATGAAATTATTGTTGTCGATTCTTACAGTACCGATGGTACTTATGAATACCTAAAAACCCATCCGAAGGTTAGGGTGATTCAACATCCTTTTAAAAATTATACAGCTCAAAAAGCTTATACCTTAAATCTTGCAACCAACGATTGGGTGATTTTCGTAGATGCAGATGAAGTGGTCACCACTGCGTTGAAAGAAGAAATCATTGCAACGGTAAACATGCCGAAAACCCATTCAGCTTACTGGTTTCGCCGTAAATTCATGTTTCAGGAAAAGAGGTTGCGATTTAGCGGGTGGCAGACCGATAAGAACTACCGCCTTTTTAGAAAAAGTAAAGTTAAATTCTCAGAAAGAAGAATCGTGCATGAAACTTTAGAGGTTGATGGTACTTCAGGTATTCTAAAAGAAAAATTGATTCACTACTGCTATAGAAATTTCAACAATTACAAAGGTAAAATGCTTTGTTACGGTAGACTGAAAGCCAAGGAAGCTATTTTACAGCAAAAAAGCTTTAGCTATGCCAAGCTCTTATTCAAACCTACATTTCGATTCTTATATAACTATATTATTCGTTTGGGTTTTTTAGATGGCGCAAAAGGAATAAAAGTATGCTACTTAAATGCGCTTGGTGATTGGGAAAGGTTTATAGAACTTAGAAGGCTTGAGCAAGAGCAAAAGGTACCGGCCTTGAATACGGTTTCTCAAAGATCGAACTGATTTACATACTTCTTATTCTCCACTAGTACTAAAAAGATATTTTAGAGCTAATTTAGCATACGCTACTTTTCAAACTCCTCTTCTTGATAGTGTATTTAGAAACAAATTTTTGTTATGCTATAATTAACTTTACTTTTGATCCTGTTTAAGGCAACTACCCTTATTCAAATTCAGCAAGCGTAAAACTGTCATAAAATGAAGTTTATTCTATTTTGTCAGAATGCATATGCTTTTGGCATCTTAGCCCCTATTCGTGATGAGCTAAAAAATCAGGGAGACAGTTTTCTATGGTATATTTCAACTAAACTCATCGGCGATTTTCCTTTTGAAAATGAGCCCTTTACCTCAAGTATACTAGAACTTCAATGGTATAAGAGCGATGTTATTTTCGTGCCGGGAAATGAAGTGCCATATTACCTAAGAGGGGTGAAAACGCAAGTTTTTCACGGGCTGGCCGGTGAAAAAAAAGGACATTTCAGGATCAGGCATTATTTCGACCTTTACCTCACCCAAGGACCATATTTTACAGACCGTTTCAACCTTCTCAAAAAAAAACACCAAAATTTTGAAGTAAAAGAGACCGGTTGGCCAAAGCTCGATGTTTTTGGGGCAAAACAGTTTACACATCTTCAAGAAAAAGAAAATCTGTTAAGGCAGCACAATACTTCCAAGATCATTCTTTACGCACCTACCTTTTCACCTAGCTTAACTTCAGCTCCTGCCTTGCTCAACGAAATTGCTCATTTGGCCGATACGACCGGTTTTTTGATCTTGATCAAGTTTCATGATCTAATGGAGCAGCGTTGGATCGATGCCTACAAAAATCTTGCATCGAAGCACCAAAACATTTTATTTAAAGAAGATAAGAATATCATTAAGTTTTTATTGATGGCCGACATGTTGATCAGTGATACCTCTTCGGTCATCTATGAATTCTTACTTTTAGATAAACCCGCTATATCGTTCCGCACCATATCAGAAAATATTAGATGGGATAATTTAACCGAAAGCGGCCAGCTTACAACTAGCGTAATCAGCAATTTTGAGCACGACTCATATGGTGAGCAGCGCGAACAATTAAATCAGCTGTATCATCCATACCGAGATGGAAAGTCCTCGGTCAGAATGGTCGAGGCGGTAAAAACATTTATCGCGACGCATGGTGTTCCTGAAAAAAGAGATCTTCCGTTAACAAGAAAATTA
>JBATIN010000475.1:0-17965 GCA_049667765.1 Flavobacteriaceae bacterium | reverse complement strand
TGATTTGATGCATAACATAATGCACAAGGCTTGACGCCAGCTTAGCTGTTTGATTATCAATGTCATAGTTAGGATTCATTTCGGCAATATCCAACGAAATCATTTTTTTGGATTTAATGATCAATTCCAAACATTCGATGACGATTTCGGGCGAAAACCCCATTGGGGAAGCAGCGCTAACCCCTGGGGCATAGGCCGAAGAAAATCCGTCGAGGTCAATAGTGACGTAAACATAATCTACCTTAGAAATAAAATCTAAAAGTTGGCGTACAACGGTTTTTGCGTTTCGCATGGTAAATAATTTGTTCTCTAAAAATTCAACTTTTAGCTCTTTTGCCGTTTTAAATACATTGCTGTCATTGGCATCGTGTCGTATGCCTAAACAGAGATAGTAAAATGCAGATCTGTCCAATTTGCAATCTTCGGCGATTTGATAAAAAGGGGTGCCCGAATTGTTTCCCTTTAAATTATCCCTAAGATCGAAATGTGCATCAAAATTGATGATTCCGATTGTTTTTTTAGGTCCCAGGTATTTTTTTATGCCGTTGTAGTGGCCGTAGGCAATATCATGGCCGCCACCCAATAGAATAGGAAACGCGTTCGCCGTCAACAGTTCGCCGACCTTGTTCGATAGATAGTCTTGACTTTCTTCTAAATTGTCTTTTGGGCATTGCACTGTGCCTACATCAACTAATTGTGTGGCATCGTCAAGGTGGTTCGCCATCTTTCCCAATTGTTCGCGGATAGCATCAGCTCCTAGGGCCGCACCTGAACGACCTTGGTTCCTTTTTACCCCTTCATCACTCGCGTACCCCAATAAAGCAAAAGTTTTTGCACTATTTTTTAAAACCAGGTCATTGAAATCGATACATTCTAGCTTTTCGTGTAGATACAATTTCTGGCTAGAGGTTCTGCCGGTATATTGATTGGGTTTTGTTTTTTTATAAATGGACATTGCTATTTAAATAATTGGTTAAGTACATCGTCTGCGACTAAATTAGGTAAAGTAACTCTAAGCTCCGGGGTACGTTCCATTTCCCTTTTTATTGCGAATAGGGCTCCCTCATTTCTCGCCCAGCTTCTTCTTGAAATACCATTGTTCACATCGTAGAACAACATATTTTTTAACATTTTAGATGCTTCTACAGTACCATCCAGCAACATTCCGAAACCGCCGTTCATTACTTCGCCCCAGCCTACGCCACCACCATTATGTATTGATACCCAAGTTGCCCCGCGAAAACTATCGCCGATAACATTATGAATTGCCATATCGGCGGTAAATTTACTAACATCATAAATATTACTGGTTTCCCTAAAGGGAGATTCCGTTCCACTGACATCATGATGATCTCTACCCAAGACAATAGGTGCGGAAATTTCTCCTGATTTAATCGCTTGGTTAAAAGCTTCGGCTATTTTGGCACGACCCTCGGCATCAGCATACAAAATTCGCGCCTGCGATCCAACCACAAGCTTATTCTGCTCGGCTTCGCGAATCCAAGTAATGTTGTCTTGCATTTGCTGCTGGATTTCTTCTGGAGCGGTCGCCTTTATTTTTTCCATAACCTTTTCTGCAATGGAATCTGTTTTTCTCAAATCCTCAGACTTGCCTGAAGTGCAGACCCAACGGAAAGGGCCGAAGCCGTAATCAAAGCACATAGGGCCAAGAATGTCTTGCACATAAGATGGATAGGCCCATCCCCCGGCCCCTTCCCCGAGGGAAGGGGAGTTCGTGAAGTTCCCGTTTTCATCTTTGTAAATTGCGGCACCGGCACGTGATGCTTCCAACAGAAAAGCATTTCCATAATCAAAAAAATAACTGCCTTTGGCAGTATGTTTATTAATTGTCGCCGCATGCCTTCGAAGCGATTTTTGTACTTCTTTTTTAAAACCATCTGGATTTGCACTCATCATGATATTGGATTCTTCAAAAGAAAATCCCATCGGATAATACCCACCCGCCCATGGATTATGCAAAGACGTCTGGTCTGAGCCAAGATGAATAAAAATGTTTTCGGTATCAAAACGTTCCCACACTTCTACCACATTTCCGATGAAGGCAATCGACACCACTTCCTTTTGTTCGATTGCTTTTTTAGTGCGTTTAACCAATTCATCAATGGAATCTATTAAAACATCTACCCAACCTTGTTCGTGCCTTTTTTTCGCTGCTGCGGCATTCACTTCGGCGCAAACAGTAATGCATCCAGCAATATTTCCTGCTTTCGGTTGTGCTCCGCTCATACCACCTAAACCTGCCGTTAAGAATATTTTTCCATTCGGATTTTCATCCTTCCGAAGTACTTTTCTGAAGGCGTTCATAACTGTAATCGCAGTGCCGTGAACAATGCCCTGAGGCCCGATGTACATATATGAACCCGCGGTCATTTGTCCGTATTGGGTCACGCCAAGCGCATTGAATTTCTCCCAGTCGTCGGGTTTGGAGTAATTGGGAATCATCATTCCGTTCGTGACTACTACCCTTGGGGCTTCCTTCGAAGAAGGAAATAAGCCCATCGGGTGTCCGGAATAGATATGCAAGGTCTGCTTATCGGTCATGGTCGCCAAATACTGCATGGTCAATAAATATTGCGCCCAATTTTGAAAAACGGCGCCATTACCGCCATAGGTAATCAACTCTTCAGGATGCTGCGCTACTGCGGGATCCAGATTATTCTGTATCATCAACATTATGCCTGCCGCCTGAACGGTTTTGGCAGGATATTCATGTATTGGTCTAGCATATAACGCATAGTTCGGTTTGAATCGATACATGTAAATTCGGCCATATTCTGTGAGCTCAAAAGCAAATTCTTTTGAAAGTTCAATATGCCATTCTACGGGAAAATAACGTAGAGCATTCCGAATCGCCAACTTTTTTTCTTCAAGCGAAAGGATGTCTTTTCGTTTTGGGGCGTGGGTGGCGTTTGTATTGTATTCCTTTTTTGCAGGAAGTGTTTTTGGAATGCCTTCAAGTATTTGATTTTTGAAATCCATGCTATTTTATTTTTTTAAGGTCCCCTCTTTAGAAAAAGAGGGGAATGAATTGAACTTTAGCTCAAGAATGGGAAGTTTGCAAGCCCGAACTTTGGCGGGTTATCAGTAAACTTTGGTTTTTGACCTAGTGGCTTGCGCTTTCAAACCCTCCGTCATCCCGAAAAATCGGGATGCCACCTCCCTTTTTATAATGGGAGGAGCTTTACTACATTTTAACCTTTTGAACCTTTCAACTTCGTACTTCCTCCTTCGTGCCTTAAAAAGTTTACCCCTCCGCCTCTCGGCACCTCCCCTTGAAAAAAGGGGGAGGACCCCCACGATTAATCATTAGTTCAACTTGGCACCTCGTACCATTCAACCTCGAACTTCCTTCTTCGTGCTTTAAAAAGTTTACCCCTCCACCTATCGGCACCTCCCCTTGAAAAAAGGAGAGAACCCACGATTAATCATTAGGTTAACATCGTACTTCCAACCTCGTACTTTAATTCATCCTTCGGGGGCTAGTGGGCTTTATGTTTATCAAAAACCAACTCCCCATTTTTAAACACCATACAGGGTTTAAATGAACCTTGGTTGTACAATATCTCTTTATAATCGTTGGAATGAAATAGGATAAAATCGGCTAAAAGCCCTGCTTTTAATTGTCCTCTATCTCCAAGTTTTAATGCGGCAGCTGCACGGAAAGTGATTCCTGCCAGCACTTCGGCATTGCTCAGTTTTTCATAAGTACCTAAGATAGCTGCTTGGGTCAACAAATCGCCCATGGGGGCCGACCCTGGGTTATGGTCACTTGCGATTGCCAAGGCTCCTCCAGCATCTAAAAGTTTACGTGCGGGAGTAAAATCGCAACCGAGTCCGATGGAAGCTCCGGGTAATGCAGTGGCGATCACATTGCTATTGGCAAGAAGGTCGATTTCTTTTTGGGTACTAGCCTCTAAATGATCGGCGCTAATGGCGTTGAATTCTACGGCAACCTTGCTTCCGGATGTTGAAAATTGGTCTGCATGGACTGTGATGTCAAAACCCATTTTTTGTGCCTTTTTGAAATAGGGTTCAATCTGTTTTGCGGAAAAAGCACTTTCTTCTATGAAGGCGTCTATGCGATTTGTCAGTTTTTCTTCCTTTAGGATTGGAAATAATTGCGAGCTGATTTCAGCAAGGTATTCCTCCGCCGAACCCTTATAATCTTTAGGAAGCATATGTGCGGCCAAACAAGTCGTAACCAAATCTACCGGAAGCTGTTCATCTGCATCTTTAATAGCCCTGAGCATTTTTAGTTCTTCCCTGACCGATAAGCCGTAGCCGCTTTTTACTTCAATGGTGGTCGTGCCATTTTTCAGGTGCTGCTTCGCTCTTTTAATGGTTTTTTTGACCAATTCTTCTTGGGTCGCTTTTCGGGTCTGGGTAACCGTATCCCAAATACCGCCACCTGCTTTGGCGATTTCTAAATAGCTTTTACCCGCATTTCGCATGGCGTAATCGTTTGCCCGCGAACCTCCAAAACAAATATGGGTATGTGCATCTATAAAACCAGGGAGGCAGGTATGTTCGCCTTTGAGTTCAAATACTTCGGTTCCGTTCAATTTTGCTTCCACGTGCATTTCAGCATAGTTGGCAATCTCTTTTAGTTGCCCGTTTTCGACCAAAATGCCCACATTTTCTAGAATCGTAAGTTGGTCATCGGAAATAGCGCCCTTGAGCGATAATCCCGTCATGGGGATCAGTTGTTTTATGGGGCCAATAAGTTTTAAATTGTTCATAAATAAATATTCGTTTTAGCGTGATGTCCTTCGACAGGCTCAGGGTGACATTGCCCTTTTAATTGGCATTTATATATTTCCTTCGACAGGCTCAGGATGACATCTTGCATATAATTGGCATTCCTTTTTCCATCAAAACGCTCGGGTTCTATTTTATAATTCCATTGCTTTTATCAACTATCAACTATCAACTATCAACCGTCTTTAGTCTTTCCTCTTTTATCTTTTTCCCTCCTCATCAATATACCTCAAATTCTTCCGAGTACTTGGTTTTTAATACTACTTTTTCTTTTTTGCCAACGCTCTTGATAATCTCAATTAGGAAGCCTTCTTTTACCATCTGAATTCCGATTTCAATGTCATCGGCAAATACACGGTCCTTATCTGCAAAGGCTACTTTCTTTCTGACTTCTTTATGGACTTCATCTAAAAAGATTCCCGATTTCATGGGCTTTCTAAATTCAAAGGCCTGGGCGGCCGTTAATAATTCAATCGCCAATATTTTTTCGACATTGCCAATAACCTGCAAGGCTTTTCTTCCGCCTATAGACCCCATGCTCACATGGTCTTCTTGGCCCAGCGAAGTGGGAATACTATCGGCACTTGAAGGAAAACACAGGCCTTTATTCTCACTGGCCAAGGCCGCTGTAGTGTATTGTAAGATCATGTAACCGGAATTGATGCCCGTATCTTTCATCAACAGTTTTGGTACACCTGGACTATTGCCCTCCAAGGCCAAATAGATTCTCCGATCAGAGATATTTCCTAGTTCGGAAGCCGCCAAACAGACGTAATCCAAGGCCATGGCCAAAGGCTGACCGTGAAAGTTGCCGCCGCTGATAGTTAGTTCTTCATCGATAATTACTGGGTTGTCGGTAACCGAATTCAGCTCTACTTCAAGTAATTCTTTTAAATGCAACCAGGCATTACGAGATGCGCCGTGCACTTGAGGAATACAGCGTAACGAATATGGATCCTGAACGCGTTCACAGTCGATATGGTCTTCCATGATCTCGGAGCCTTTCAACAATCGTTTTACGCGTTTGGCGACGTGAATATTTCCTTTAAAAGGACGTAAAGCGTGCAATTCATTGTAAAACGGTTTTACCGAACCTTGAAGTCCTTCAATCATCATAGCGCCGATAATATCGGCTTGAGAAAGGCAATTGTGTAATTTTTCTACCACTTTTACCGCGTGGGCGGCGATGAATTGGGTGCCGTTTATCAACGCTAAACCTTCTTTGGGGCCTAGTTCAAGGGAGCTAAAACCGATTTTTGCGAAGAGCTTTTCTGTGGGTAACTGTTCGCCTTTATAAATCACTTTCCCCAATCCAATAAGGGGCAGGAATAAATGGGATAGCGGCGCCAGATCTCCTGATGCACCAACCGAACCTTGCGACGGTACAACGGGAATCGCATCATTCTCTATGTGCCAAATGATGCGTTCTAAAGTGGTTTCGGCAATACCAGAGTACCCTTTGGCGAGGGACTGCACTTTTAGAATCATCATCAGTTTCGCGATCTGACTATCAATAGGTTCTCCAACGCCTACACTATGACTCTTTAAAATATTGGTCTGTAATATTTTAGCTTCCGCTTTAGAGATTTTGGTAGTGCATAGCGGACCAAAACCCGTATTAATGCCATAAACTGGATGCCCTTTCTCAACAATAGTTTGCACCACCGTCCAGCTGGCTTTAATCTTTTCACGGCTCGCTTTTGAAAGTTCCATTTTGGTGGTGCCGTTTGCAATGGCTAGGGCAATACCTGCAGTTAGCCAATCTTCGCCTAAACTAAAAGTATCTGGGGTTGTCATGTGAGTATTTGTTTTAATACTTAAAAGTATTGATTTGGTTTGGAGTACCGAATCTTCTATTACAAAAATGTAATTTTATAATTATAAATAAAAGCTATGATATTCGATTTAATAAAGAAAAGACGTTCTGTTTTTCCAGCACAGTATAATGATAAGCCTATCACTAAAGCAGATATCGAAAAGATTCTGGAAGCCGCCAATTGGGCACCGACCCATAAGAAAACCGAACCATGGCGTTTTAGGGTGTTACAGGGAGAATCTAAGGAGAAATTGGGCTTGTTCCTTTCTTTAAAATATATGGAGACGGACCTGAAACCTAAGGAGTTCAAGGTTAAAAAATTGATGGAAAACCCTAAAAAATCGGCTGTCGTAATCGCCATTTGCATGCAGCGTGACCCAATGAAAAGTGTACCTGAATGGGAAGAAATCGCCGCCACGGCCATGGCCGTTCAGAATATGTGGCTTTGCTGTACCGAAATGGGTATTGGCTGCTATTGGAGTTCACCGGGACTAATAAAATATATGGACGAGTTTTTTGAAATGAACGAAGGGGAGCAATGTTTGGGCTTCTTCTATATGGGCTATTATGATGGCGAGGTGCCCGAGGTTACGCGCGGGCCTATAGCCGATAAAGTGGTTTGGGGGTAGGTTTTCCTTTTTGTCATACCGAGCGGAACAAGGAATCTTACGCTAGGTTAAAGGGAAACAAATATTCCAAAAAATCCTGCTAATCAAAAAATGGAAATAAGGCACTGCGATATTCCCAAGCGGTGGAAATGAAGATTCCCAAATAGATTGCTGCGACCAAAAATTTTAAAAAAGTACCTGTTAAAAAGCCGAGAAAAGAACCAAAAGCCGCTTTTGTAGCCGTTTTTTTGTCCGCTTTGTTGAGTAGTTCGCCTACCAAAGCGCCTACAAAAGGCCAAACAATGATGCCAAAAGGCCCGAGTACAGGAAAGAAAAGGGCTATTAATAATCCTAATGTGGTGCCGATTACCCCATATTTGGTACCACCGAATTTTTTGGTACCCATGGCGGGTATGACATAATCCAATCCAAAAACAATCAATGCGATAGCTGCAGTTATCCCCAGTACCCACCAATCATCGGGTACGGCTTTGGTAAGATAAAGCAGTAAAAGGCCCAGCCAACTGATCGGAGGGCCGGGGAGTACGGGTAGAAAGCTTCCCAAAATGCCGATCAGCATTAAAAAAAACCCTAGAATCAAAAGTGCAATATCCATAGTGCTAAGTATTCTCCGATAAGGGAGTAATTTGCTATTTGACGAAGATACAGATGATTTGTTACAATTAATTTATTTCCTCGTTGAGGTGGGCATTTGGGTGTTGGTTCGGTGATACGAATGTCAAATAAAAAAAGGATTTCTAAATAAATCAAAATTATTCAACTAAAAAATTAGTTTAAACTAGATTTTTAGTTATATTTGAACTATAAATTTAGTTGAATACGCAAATTATCGTCAGGTCGAGTGGAGATGAGACCTACAAAATTGCTTGAATCATTGCTGTTCAACAGCGCTCAACAGGACAAAAAAATATCGAATTCATGAAACAATTAACAAAAGCAGAAGAAGAAGTAATGCAGCTACTCTGGCAACTTGAGAAATGCAATGTGGCCGCCATAATCGATGAGCTTCCCGAACCCAAACCGGCCTACAATACCGTCTCTACCATTGTGCGTATCTTAGAGAGCAAGGGGTTTGTAGATCACGAACAAGAGGGGAAGGGTTACCTCTATTTTCCGATTCTGAAAAAGTCCGATTATAGCAACCAGAGCATCAATAAATTGGTCGACGGGTATTTTCAAGGCTCGTTTAAAAGCATGGTCTCTTTCTTCATGAAAAAGAACGATATGAGCCTATCGGAATTGGAATCGATTTTGAATGAAATTAAAAAAGCTGCCGAGCCGGCAGGGGCAAAAAAGAAATTGGATAACTAAATAATGTTATTATGATACAGTACATCTTAGAATCGATCGCCTTTCAGTTGCTGTTTCTTGTCATTTATGACTTCTTTTTGAAACGGGAAACCTTTTTTCAGTGGAACCGCGGTTATCTCATCGGCACGTATATCTTGTCATTGGTTTTGCCGTGGATCAAGATAGAAGCCTTCAAGACTACCGTACCGGAGCAGTTTGCCGCATACCCGACGTTTTTATGGAGCATTGATACCATTACACCGGTGGCTACCGAAACAGCATCCTTTACCATTTCGTGGGAAGCTCTGCTTTTTTATGGAGGTATGGTTTTGGCGGCATTGTATTTTGGTTATAAAATAGTTCAAATCTATCGGTTGCGTAAAAATGGGCAGGTGCATTATTTTCCACACTTTACGAGGGTCGTAGTGTCCAATAGCCAATTGGCCTTTTCGTTTTTCAAGTCCATTTTTCTGGGAGATAAAGTGCTGGAACGGGAACATGAAAGCATCATAAAGCACGAGATGGTGCATATTGAACAAAAACATACCTGGGATTTATTATACTTTGAGCTGATGCGAATTGTAGGATGGTTTAATCCACTGGTGTATGTGTATCAAAATCGGGTTTCAGAACTGCATGAATTTATTGCCGATGCCCAGGTTGCCAAGACCCATAAAAAAGAACAGTATGAAACCTTGTTATCACAAGTGTTTCAGACCCAACATATTTCTTTCATCAATCAGTTTTTCAAATCATCATTAATCAAAAAACGAATCGTCATGTTACAGAAATCAAGATCAAAACGAGTTTGGCAATTAAAGTATTTATTGTTGGTTCCAATGGTTGTTGGCATGTTGTTTTATACATCGTGTGAGGGGGATATAACTAGAATAGAAAACTCAAGTCATGGGGACGCTGCCTTGATAGCTAAGATCAATTCAAAAATAGAGGATGATTTTGAAAGAATTGGTTCGTCATATAAAGTTCAATCCTTTGAAAAGTCTTCTTTTATCGCCGATTCCGATGGGCCAATTTTATCGAAGGACGCTTATTTCGAAAGCGTAATTGTTTTTAGTATGACCATGAAGAAGATATCTCAAAAAATTGCCAATGACACAGGTGAAGAATTAGTGGATTTCTCAAACAATGTACCTCTTCCATCTACTGAGCGCTATGAAAGCTATGTCAAAAGAAAGAAAGCGTTTCAACTGTTAGACGAGAATCTAAAATTTTCTATTAAGTCAGAAAATAAGGAGTTTGGTATTGATGTCCAAAAATTAGAGAAAAAGGATGTTGACATGGCTGGTGCTTATGTATTGAAGGTAGGCGATATAACCAAATTACATGGAGAGGAAGTGATGAAATTTAATAATAAAATGGATGAAATTTTTAAAAGTGGAAACTCCAATTATTCGAATATGATTTTAAAGGATGGTAAATATAGTTTTCGAGTTTTCGCAACGAAACCTTTGCAAGGCATCAACATGTTTGACCCCTCCGAGTTTAAAGTCAAACAAGCAAATACTAAAATTACTAATCAACGGTCGAACCAAATGCCTATTTCATTTACGGATGTGAATCAAGTTCCCATTTTTCCCGGCTGTGAAAACGTAACGGATAAAAGCGAATGCTTCACCAATAAAATACAGAAACATGTGGTCGACCATTTTAAATATCCTGAACAAGCACAAGAATTGGGCATTCAAGGTAAGGTCTATATCAATTTTATTATTGATGAAGCGGGCGACATTACCGAACTTAGAATGCGCGGGCCGGATAAAAGTTTAGAGGCAGAGGCCCAACGAATTGTTGAATTGCTGCCTAAAATGACCCCGGGCAAGCACCAGGGTAAAACGGTGAAGGTTCCATTTTCTATGCCGATTACGTTTAAATTGCAATAAAGAAGTAGGTTGAAGTCATATATAGCGTTTTTTCTAATACTAGTGATGTTCAAAGCCGAAGCCCAAACCCGGCAGGCTTCGGCTTCGGGCATTGCAGATAGTCTCTATGCTTTAGGAAACTACGCCCAGGCCATAAACGAATATGCCAAGGAAAACAGCGTAAACGCCAAGCTTCAGGTTGCAAGGGCATACAATGCTATCGGCAATTTTGAAAAGGCGGTTAGGCAGTACGAGAGTATTATCAATACGGATACAAAGCTTCAAATTGCCCGTTTTGAATTGGGTAAGCTCTATTTTAAAATGAGCCAATTCCGCGAAGCGAATACCCTCTTTTATACATTGACCACGGATGACGGTGAAAATCCTGAATACTTTTATTATTTGGGCGAAAGCAATCGCGAAATGCAAGAAGAGGCCAGTAGTCTTGTGGCCTATAAAAAGGCGGTTGCTCTAGATAGTACCCACTTGCGTAGTCTGTTTCAATTGGGCAAGTTCTTTGTGGTGAAAAAAGAAAAGAATCAAGCCCTGAACTATATTGACCAAGGCCTGCGGTTTTACGATAACGATGTGGCCCTGATCAACCTAAAGGCATTGGCCTTGTTCAATGATTATGACTATGCAGGTGCCAGGCCTATTTTTGAAAAACTGCTCGATTTGGGCGAAGAAAAGGCACACATCTATCAAAAACTGGCATTCTGCTATTATCAGCTTTGGGAATTTGAAAAAGCACGTGCTGCATATCGAGCACTGTTGCAATTTCCCGATACCGAACCCGAGGCGATGAACGGACTGGCACAAACCTTTCACAAAGAGAAAATAATCGATAGCGCCATGGTATATTACCAAAAGGCCATCGATGCCCAAAAACCATTTTTGGGACGCGAATATTCGGCCTTGGCACAATTGGCGCGAGAGCAGAACGATCTGAAAAAGGCTTTAAAATATTATCAATTGGCCCTGGATGAAGACCCTGAGAATGATTTTGCCTATTATCAGAACTGCGCGGTCGGGGAGCAGTTGCACGATGATGCCAAGAAAAAGCTGGCCTGTTACGAGGGGTTTTTAAAAAGATTCTCCGATAAGAAGTCATTCTATCGAGAACTGGTGACCAAGCGGGTTTCTCAACTCAAACAAGAAATCCATATGGGCAAAGAATGAATCACCCCAAAAAATCGTAATTTCAACCCATCATTCATCTTAGATGCGAAAGTTTTGGGCCATAGCGGTACTATTTTGTTTTTATTCCTGTGATTTTACCGCCAAGAAAGATAAAAAGACCATAGAACTGGTCAACCTAGAGATGCGTACCATCGACTGGAACGAGGTAGATGCCTATCCTCTTTTTGAGACCTGTGACGAAAGTTTGTCGAAAGCCGAGCAACGAGCTTGCTTTGAAGAGGAAGTTTTTAGTCGTTTTTCCACCACCTTAACAGCCTTTGAGTTTGTTTTTGAGAAAGCGGTTGATTCTATAGTCTATGTCGATTTTTTAGTCGATCGAGAGGGTAAAATAGAGGTCCTGCAAATCGAAAAAGATAAAACTATCGATGCCCAAATGCCAGAATTCGATGGTATTGTAATTCAATGTCTAAAAGGATTGCCCGAACTCGCTCCGGCCCTGAAACGTGGCATTCCGGTAAAGACCAGGTTTAGAATACCTATTGTATTAAATGCCAAATAGAAAGTTCAAGTATCAAGTTAAAGCGCAAGAATAAAGTTCAAAAATGTAGTTTTGAAACCTGAAACTGTCACACTGAGCTTGTCGAAGTGCGGTTCAAATGTTATTGAAGTGATTATCAAAAACCTGAAACGAATTGTCAAAAGAAAAAATAATATTAGGCATTGATCCAGGTACCACTATCATGGGCTTCGGCATTATTAAAGTGGTGGACAAGAAGATGGAGTTCTTGCAAATGAACGAATTATTGTTGAGCAAGTACAATGATCCTTATATTAAACTGAAACTCATTTTTGAACGTACCCTTGAACTCATCGATACCTATCACCCCGATGAAATCGCGATCGAGGCGCCCTTTTTCGGTAAGAATGTGCAATCGATGCTCAAGTTGGGCCGAGCACAAGGCGTTGCCATGGCTGCAGGTCTCTCAAGACAGGTTCCTATTACGGAATACCTTCCCAAAAAAATTAAAATGGCGATTACCGGAAATGGTAATGCCAGCAAAGAGCAAGTGGCCAAAATGTTACAAAGTACCTTGGGCCTAAAAACCCTTCCTAAAAATCTGGATGCCACAGACGGACTCGCCGCTGCCGTGTGTCATTTTTATAATGAAGGCCGTGTTGAAGTGGGTAAAAATTATTCGGGCTGGGCGGCTTTCGTGAAGCAGAATAGCCCCCCGGCCCCCAAAGGAGGAGCGAAAAATACCCCAATTGTGAATTTGCGTAAAAAGAAAACGGAATAGCCTTCTTTTGAAAACTAAACTGAAAAAACAAGAAGTAGATACTCCCCCTTTGGGGGCAGGGGGGCTTGGAGTAGGTATTTACATTCATATTCCCTTTTGTAAGCAAGCCTGTCATTACTGTGATTTTCACTTCTCGACTTCCTTAGGGAAGAAGCAGGCGATGCTTTTTGCGCTTCAAAAAGAGCTAGTTCTTCGTAAAGATGAATTTAAAGATGAGCTCGTTGAAACCATTTATTTTGGTGGCGGTACGCCTTCTATTTTAACTTCACGAGAGATTGCAGGAATTTTGAAGGCAGTGTATTCAAATTATCAAGTTAGCGAGAATCCGGAAATTACGCTTGAGGCGAATCCTGATGATTTGGCTTCGGCTACGCTCAGCCAACGGTCGGGCACAAAGTATAACGAAGTAGCCGGGCAAAGCACGGTCGCAGAGCGTAGCCGAAACGACCTATTCAATAGCTATAAAAAAATAGGAATCAATCGCTTGAGTATCGGCATCCAATCTTTTTTTGAGGAAGACCTACAACTTATGAACCGTGCCCACAACGCTGAAGAAGCAGAAGGTTGCATCCGCGAAGCGATCAAACATTTTGATAATATTTCCATTGACTTGATTTATGGAATTCCAGGGCAGTCGAATGAGCGCTGGTTACATAATATAGAAAAAGCCTTATCGTTCGGCGTGCCGCATATCTCTAGTTACGCCCTAACAGTCGAGCCCAGAACGGCCTTGGCCCATATGATCAATAAAGGACAGGTCGCCCCCGTTAATGACGACCAGGCCGAACAACAATTCCATATTTTGGTTGAGGCCTTGGAAGAAAAAGGATTTGTCAACTATGAAATTTCAAATTTTGGGAAAGCTGGCTACTTCTCAAAAAACAATACCGCATATTGGCAACAGAAAAAATATATGGGTATAGGACCTTCCGCCCATTCTTTTGATGGTAAAAAAAGAGGGTGGAATATAAGCAACAACGTCAAATACATAAAGGCGATCGAGGTAGGGGAACTTCCGGTCGAAACTGAGATTCTCTTAACCGATGACCGTTACAATGAATACATTATGACCGGACTGCGTACGATTTGGGGGATATCCCTAGAAAAAATCGAATCGGAATTGGGTAATAAATATCGTGAATATGTTATGAAGCAGGCTGAAAAGTATCTTGCAGAACAATTGTTGCGATTAGATGGCGACCTTCTTGTGGCGACCAAAAAAGGAAAGTTTCTGGTAGACGGCATTGCTGCGGACCTTTTTTATACGACATGAGGTCTTTGTGTGGTATACTTGACCCAAAAAGGATAAAAATTGATAAATTGCTGAAGCATTCTAGTTAATTTAGGCAAAAACACGCGTAAGATTGCATGGAGCCTCGCAATGAAAGTATGAAAGCAAGTATAAAACACAACAAAAAAACGTACAAAATTGACCTCTCCAAACCATTGGATATTTCAATGCCTTTGCGCGGAGTGGCAAGCAATGTGAATGCCTGGTATGTAGACCATCCTAGAATAGAACCGCATACCGAAGGCGAGTTTGTGGGTAAGGTGTCTGAGGGCTCGGCAGTGAATTTCAACGATATTTGGTTCAATCCGCATGCCCATGGCACGCATACCGAGTGTGTAGGGCATATTACCGAGGCGTTTCTCTCTGTAAATACGGTTTTTAAGCAGTATTTCTTTTTGGCCGAAGTAGTGACCATCGCTCCCGAAAAACGCCAAGGTGATTTTGTGATTTCAAAGAAGCAGTTGCAGTATGTTTTGGGCACTAAACACCCAGAGGCGCTGGTTATACGAACGCTTCCGAATTTAAGGGACAAACTTTCGAGGCAATACGCCTATACCAATCCGCCTTATCTTATGGCTGACGCCGTTCAGTTTTTGGTGGATAGGGGTGTAGAACATTTGTTGGTCGATCTTCCATCCATAGACAAAGAAAAAGATGAAGGCGAGCTGCTGGGGCATAAAGCGTTCTGGAATTTTGATGGAAAAATGAGAAAGCAGGCCACGATCACCGAATTCATTTTTGTGGCAAATTCAATAAAAGATGGCGGTTATTTTCTAAACCTGCAAATGGCGCCGTTCGAAAATGATGCTAGCCCTAGTCGACCGGTATTGTACAAAATTGAAGAATAATGAAGGGTATTCTGAGAATCGAAGAATTTTTTATGCTAGTATTGGGGTTCGTTCTTTTTATGAGGCTCGACCTCTCCGTTTGGTGGTTTTTCGGCCTATTGCTGACCCCTGATATAGGTATGTTGGGGTATTTGGTCAATAACAAAGTGGGTGCCATATGCTATAATATTTTTCATCATAAAGGCCTGGCCATAGTTTTGTTTTTGTTAGGAAGTAGTTTTTTACATATGCCCATATTAAGTTTGATCGGTATAATTTTGTTCTCACATGCCTCAATGGACCGGATTTTTGGCTACGGATTAAAATATGATAGCGGATTTAAATTCACACATTTGGGCGAAATAGGAAAAAATAATGGATAGTTTCCCCCTTCTCATCATCGGGTTTATTTTAGGTGCCGTGGTCATGTACTGGCTATTTTCAAGGTTTCGCAGTAAACAGCAAAAAGAACGTACCAGAGAACAATCAGTGATTCTGGTTGAAAAAATAAGAAGCGTTTGCAAGCTGATCTCGGTAGAAGGCGAGTTCGCCGAAATCTATACTTATGAAAATACCAAGGACGTTTTCATGAACTTGTTTGCCGGTAAAAAGAAAGCGCTGATCATCATAAATGCCAAGGTACATATTGGCTACGATTTCAAAAAAATAGAATTGCAGACCGAGGTCGATAAAAAAAGAATAATGCTAACCCATTTTCCGCCACCCGAAGTGTTATCGATAGAACCTCATTTAAAATTTTATGATGTTAAAAACAGTATGTTCAATTCATTTTCATCGGATGATCTTACGAATTTGAATAAAGAGGCACGACAACATATTTTAGATAAAATTCCTGAAAGCGGACTCATGGAAACTGCAAAAAAGGAGGCCTTGGAGGCCGTACTTATAATCGAGAAAATTGCAGAGACCATCGGGTGGAAGCTCGACTATTCTGCATTGGAAATAACTGCTAAACAAAAAGAACTACTCACAAAATGAAAACAATCTGTACCCTGGTATTTTTTACATTTGCCATCATTGGCCATGGCCAAACAGCTAACGAAGATGTCCGCTTTGCCGGAAGAATCGATAAATCAACCACTATGAAAGAATTTGATCCCAACTTTGCCCATACCGTTTACTTTTGGTTAAAGAACCCAGACAGCCAGCAAGACCGCACGGCCTTTGAAACTTCTTTACAGAAATTCTTGGATAATTCGGCCTATGCGAAGACCAGGTTCATTGGCAAACCGCCAAGGGCCAGTCGTGAAGTCGTAGATGGTTCTTTTACGTATTCGTTGATCGTTACCTTTGAATCGGCCGAGGCCCAACAACTGTATCAAGACGAACCACCGCATAAATTGTTCGTGAAAGAGTCTAGTGATTTATGGACCAAAGTCATTGTTTACGATTCCAAGGCCGTGAATTAAACCTTCATAGATACGAGCTTCTAAAAAGTTGAGCTGATCCAAAGTCTAAAGCGACGAAGCAATCGTTTTAAGCACTGAGAAAATTCAACAGATTGCGTGGCCAAGAAATAGGCTTCACGATGACCTTAAAAAGTGATTTATGAATATCGAAGAATTCAGAAGCTATTGTCTTTCCAAAATAGGGGTTACCGAAGATTTTCCTTTTGATGAGTATACCCTGGTCTTTAAGGTCATGGGAAAGATGTTCGCCTTGTCAGGTTTGGAGCGTATTCCGGCCCAGGTCAATCTAAAATGCGATCCTGAACGATCTGTTCAGCTTCGTGAAGAATACGATGGCGCTATTCTCCCCGGGTATCATATGAGTAAATTGCATTGGAACACCGTGGTTTTGGATCAAGTGCCCCCAAAATTAGTGCTCGAATTAGTGGATCATTCGTATGAGCTTGTAGTGTCAAAGTTCACTAAAAAACTGAGAGAAGAATTCAATTTGTTAGGATAAACCCTGTGGATGCCCGTATACAACAAATCTTGCATAATCTTAAGGAGAGCTTTAACGGTACACCTTGGTATGGTATGGCGGTACTCACCAAATTGGAAGCTGTGGATTGGCAACAGGTAAATGAAAAAAAATACGGGGAAAAGTCCATTGCCATATTGGTGCAGCATATGATCAATTGGCGCGTTTTCGTCTTAAAAAAACTTCAGGGCGATGCACTTTATGACCTAATTGTCGACAGTGATGGCGATTGGACCCTATTAACGATACACAATGAGCAAGAGTGGAAAGAGCTATTGAAATCCTTAAAGCAAACCCAAGAAGAGTTAGTACAGACCTTATCGGGCCGTACCGATAAAATTTTGGAACAGACCGTGCCTGGAAAAAACTATCGTTTCGGACCTATTCTGACCAGCATTGCGCAGCACGATATTTATCATCTGGGGCAAATAGCTATGTTATCCTCCTCAAAGGCCCTGTAGAATATTTATATTTACGACTTATTTAGATTTACCTAAGACCTATTCTTTTCCATGCAGCAACTGCTATCGTTCTACACCAATAATATTGAAAAATATAAAACCGAATTGGCGCGTGTTGCCCAACAAATGTTCGCGTCGAGTATGCTGCGTTTAGCCGTGTTTGTATTGGCGGCCATTGGGGTGTATTTTTTCATCGACAATACCAGAATTGTGCTGGCGATAGTCTTTTTTACGCTTTTGCTTTTTCTGTTTTTGGTCGCCCGCCACACCGATCTACAATACAAGCGAGATAAGCTAAAGGCCCTGCTTGAACTAAATGAAACCGAGATCCAGGTTTTGAACCGTAAGTTTCATCATTTGCCCGATGGCAGTACCTACAAAGACCCTTTGCATTTTTATAGTCAAGATATCGATTTGTTCGGTCGAGGTTCGTTCTATCAATACGCAAACAGAACGGCACTGGCCCAGGGCAGTGATGTTTTTGCAGGCTTGCTCACCGAGAATTCAATTGATGCAATTCCCCAAAAACAAAAAGCGATAAAAGAACTGGCCAACATGGCCGAATGGCGCCAAGATTTTTCGGCCGTGGCATCGCTTACAAAAACGA
>JBATIN010000474.1:0-10519 GCA_049667765.1 Flavobacteriaceae bacterium | reverse complement strand
ATATTAATCCGGAAACGCCAGCGGCACAGCCCATTTCGGTAACGGGCAAGCGCACGATATCTTGACGAAGGCTGAGTTCGTTGATCAAATAGGCATCCAAAGAAGGTATCATAATACCTGTACAGCTAACTGTGATGATGTAATCTAAGGATGATGCTTTCCACTCACTATTTTTTAGCGCCTTTTGCAAGACTTTACTGCCCAATACCTTTGCCTCACGAACGTAAATTGCATTTTTTTGTTCAAAAGAGGATACGGTGAACACGTCTTCGATATTCATAATACCATAGCGAATATCGACACCCGCACCTTCGAAAATTTTGATCACCTTACGTTGAAAGCGTTCCTCTTGCCCGGACAGCCACACCTCCACAAAGGGTAGAATATCCTCTGTTTTTCTGCAATAGCGCGGCAATGCCTTGGCCACGTTTACGATGCGAACTTCATTCATAGGCTTACCTTAATCGGTTCGGTTGCATGACCCATACATAGCGAAAGGCCCATTTCCATTGAATAGAATGTGATACTGAAGGTAATTTTTTGGCATATCGTTCAAGATCAGCCTTGACAAACCCTCTTGTGATAGAGATTAAACCGTCAGTTTTAGCAACTTTTGTTTTTATAAAAATACGACGAAAGCCCTTAAAAAGATAATAGGCCCAATAGCTTCTTTGCAAGTCGTTGATAATGATGCCAATACTGGCCAATTCTATAAATTTATGAAGAAATATCAGCAGTTGAGTATCGGTAAAATGGTGCATGGTGAGGGTGGTAACTATGATATCACAGTTGAGATCATTTGTATTTAAATGCAATATGTTTTGGTGAACGTATTCTATCTCTGGGAATTCCAAGGATGCTTTTCTTGCCAAATGCAACGCATCTTCATTTAAATCGATACCGATACATTTCACTTTTATCTTTTTTTGCCGACAGAAACGTACAATCTCACGCAACATGTCCCCGTCACCACAGCCTAAATCAATTAGAGTATAATTTTCTTTTGAATGTATTTCGATAAGTTTGGCAATCTCTCGAATGGTGATACTGTACCCGCCTAAAAGTCGGTTTACCCTATTGATATCATCGAAAACGAGTTTCAAGCTTTCTGCATTTTCTTGAAAATCGTCCAAGATTTCGAGCTGTTCGCTTCTATTTTTGAGATTTATCATAAGATAGGTTCTCCATGGGTTAATTTTATCAAGTGCTTCAGAGCCTTGGGAGATTTTGTGATTATGGATAACATCGTGTTCGAAAGCCTTTCATTTAGCAAAAGGGCTTGTAACTGTCTACCCGCCCAAAGTCTGTTTCTAAATGTTTTGTTCCACTGCTTTTTATAAGCTGTTTCAAGGCCTTGGCGTGACATGCCATTTCCTTCCAAACTTTTATGGATAAGTTCAGCGGCAAGTTTTGCACTGTGAATCGCCATTGCCATACCATTGCCGCAAAGCGGATGGATCAAGCCAGCTGAATCACCACACATTAGAATATGTTCTTCTACAGCTTCTTTTTGATCAAAAGAGATCTGTGCGATACTCAATGGCTCATTAAATATTGGGGTAGCGTTATTTAAAAAAGCCCTCAAATACGGATTTTTAGCCACAATGTTAGCATTGAATGCTTCGACATTTTTCTCGGACTGGAAACTTTTATAAGAGGCCAAATAGCAAAAGTTCACTGCTCCCGTCTCAGTTTTGGACAATCCACCATAACCACCTTTGAAGCTATGCAGGGCCACAAGATTACTTGGAAATTCTTCTAGGCTAAAATGCGCTTTCACCCCAAGCCATTCCGATTTTCGATTCATAAAAGAACGTTGGAGACTTTTGTCCAAATTGCTTCTCTTGCCAAAAGCTCCTATGACATATTTTGAGGTATACATTATTTCTTGTTCGGCAATAACTTCGAATCGATCATTTTGAAATTGTACCGAAGTCACTTTTTCAAATACAAAAGATACCCCTAAAAAAATTGCCTTTTCATAAAGTAGATTGTCAAAGGCATACCGGCTGATCCCGAATCCTCCTAAGGGCAATTTTGCGGTAATCGACTTACCTTCAATCGTAGTGACTTGTAGTTGTTCTATAGCTGCAGGATGGATAGTATTGAAATCAATTCCCAATCGGTCTAAATAGGCACATATTTCATTCGAAACATATTCACCACAGACTTTATGATGAGGAAATTGCTGTTTTTCAAAAACCAAGACACTATGGTTTTTCTGAACCAGATCTAGGGCTGCGGTCAAACCTGCCAACCCGCCGCCGACAATAATGATATCATAGTACTGCACTATGGAAAGATAGGGATTAAAACAAAGAATCCCGACGATTACGTCGGGATCCTTTATTGCGTTTAGAGCGAAAACAGATTAGTTATTCGCCTTGTTGATTGCTTCTTGTTTAAGTGCCTCATTGGCAACTATTGCCATTTCCACTCTTCTATTTTTGGCTTTCCCTTCCGCAGTTGCGTTATCGGCGACCGGTTGTGTTTCACCGTACCATTCCGTTGTAAGTCGACCTTTATCTATTCCATGGGAAACCAAATAATTGGTCACGGATTCTGCGCGTTGCTGAGATAATTGCAAATTGTAATCATCGGGTCCGGCGCTATCGGTATGCCCTACGACCAATATATTGGTCTGAGGATATTCTTTTAAAATATTGGCCATTTTGTCCAAGGTAGTAATGGCAGCACCTTTAACGTTCGACTTGTTAGTGTCAAAATAAACTCCGGCATCTTGGTTAAAAACGACATTGATTCCTTCTCCTACTCTGGTAACTTGGGCTCCTGGAATTTCCTCCTCGATTTTTTGTGCTTGTTTGTCCATCCGGTCACCGATATAACCACCGGCTACCCCGCCGACCACTGCACCGATAATAGCACCCAATGCGGTATTGTTTCCTTTACCAACATTATTGCCGAGCACGCCACCAATAACGGCACCACTTGCGGCCCCAACAGTAGCACCTCTTTGTTTTTGATTGGTATTCTTAACTGCTGTACAGCCCGTTATTAAGATAACGGACATCAATACATAAACGCTTTTACTAACTAAATTTTTCATTTGAATTAATTTTTTGTGAATGAATAAACAACTGTAATCGGTTCTCCGTCAACAGATACACGAGACTTAAGTGTCATTTGCGTGTCTTCCAATAAGGCAACGTCCATACGATACCCCAACCCACCTGAAATATCTTTATAATTTGAATCGATAGATTTGAACTGTAGCTGGCCCGAATTTAAGATCGACCATCTTATAAACCGCTCGCCGCCGGAACAGTTGTTCGTTGGGTCGATTACGTAACTACCGGTGTTATTATTGTTACGAAAATACCAGTAAGTGCCTTCAAAACAGCTAGCATCGGCGTCGTTGAACAAAATAGAACTAAATTTTCCGTCATTGCCTTCATAGGTAACCGTATTCAAGGTCCATGCACCATTAAGGGTCTTTTGAAGTTTTGCCGTTCCTTTGGTAGAAGGTACTCCTTTAGTAGCGTTGCAGGAAATTAAAAAGAGGGGGACTACTAAAAAAACTAAAATTATTCTTCTTATCATAATTGGGGTTTTAAATGATTTTATACATATACGTTTCATATATGGATTTTGACTTCGTAAAACCCTAAATCGGAGTATTATATTGTATTATAGGTTGGAATTATTTTAGTAACCTACATTTTTGGATAAAGGGTCTATTTTTAATAGGCTAAAAGTTCCAACAAGGCTATTTTGAATCTGTTTTTAGGTAGATAATTCTCTTCAAGGCTTTTGGCAAAAGGTATAGGGGTCTCCAAACTGGCCACTCTTTTTACCGGGGCATCTAAGTATTCGAAACAGTTTTCCATCACCAGGGCCGAGATATCGCTTGCAATGCCGCCAAATAAACTGTCCTCTTGCAGAATGATAAGCTTACCTGTTTTTTTGACCGAGGTATAGATTGCATCTATATCCAAGGGCATCAAGGTTCTCAGGTCGAGTAAGTCTGCCTGCAGTTCAGGCATGTGCTTTAAAGTATCCAATGCCCAATGTACTCCAGCCCCATACGAAACGATCGTAACCGAGTCGCCGGATTTTAAAAGACTAGCCTTGCCAAAAGGCAAGGTATAATAATCCGTGGGCACATCCTGATAAATACTTCGATAGAGCCCTTTGTGCTCGAAAAAAAGCACAGGATTTGGGTCATCGATAGCGGTAGCCAACAATCCCTTGGCATCAAAAGGAAATGCAGGGTAGACCACTTTAAGTCCGGGGGTTTTGGTAAACCAGGCCTCATTGGTCTGCGAATGGAAAGGTCCGGCCCCTACTCCACCCCCACATGGCATACGAATAACGACATCGGCCTTTTCTGCCCATCGGTAATGCGATTTGGCCAAATAATTGACTACGGGATTAAACCCAGTGCTCACAAAATCAGCGAATTGCATCTCCATTACCGCTTTCATTCCATTTATGGAAAGTCCCATCGCTGCAGAAACGATGGCGGACTCACAAATGGGCGTATTTCTTACTCTTTCTTTTCCAAAAGCTTCCACAAACCCATCTGTAATCTTAAAAACGCCCCCGTAATCGGCAACATCTTGTCCCATAATCACCAGATTATCATGCTTTTCCATGGCCTGTTTGAGCCCTTGTGAGATGGCATCGACCAAACGAATATTCTCAGTGGATTCGCTGGGTGCTACTTCTTTATAGGAATAAGGATGGAATACATCGTTCAATTCCCGTTGTAAATCAGCTTCAACTGCACTTTCATCAAAAGCCAATTGTAGCCCATCATTGATTTCAGTTTCAATGGTGGTTCTTAGGGAAGCTATAATATCGGGGGTCAGTACTCCTTGGTCCAGTAAAAACGCCTCGTAGTTCTCAATAGGGTCTTTTTTTGCCCATTCTTCCATCAAATCGGTCGGAACATATTTAGTGCCACTGGCTTCTTCATGCCCACGCATACGAAAAGTGTTGAACACGAGTAAAATGGGTTTGGGATCTTGGCGAATACGCTTGCAAAGCGCATCGACAAGGCTAAAAACCTCTAAAATATTATTACCATCAATCGTATACGATTCCATTCCGTAGCCTATTCCTTTGTCCGCAAGGTTTTCGCAGCGATACTGCTCATTTGTTGGGGTTGACAGGCCATATCCGTTGTTTTCGATACAGAAAAGAACCGGTAAATTCCATACCGAAGCCACGTTCAGGGCTTCATGAAAGTCCCCTTCGCTAGTTCCTCCCTCACCGGTGAAAACTGCGGTCACTTTTTTCTCTTTTTTTAGTAGATGGGCCAAGGCAATGCCATCGGCAACCCCCAATTGCGGACCCAAATGGGAAATCATCCCTACAATATTGAATTCTTGTGTTCCGAAGTGAAAACTACGATCTCGGCCTTTGGTAAAACCACTTTCTTTGCCCTGCCATTGCGAGAACAAACGATTTAGCGGTATTTCCCGAGTAGTAAAAACCCCTAAATTACGGTGCATGGGTAGCACGTATTCTTGACGATCCAAGGCCGAGGTGACCCCGACCGATATGGCTTCTTGACCGATGCCGCTGAACCATTTTGAAATTTTTCCTTGCCGTAATAAAATCAGCATCTTTTCCTCGATCATACGAGGTCTGAGCATTCTTTCGTAGAGTTTTAACTGTGTTGTAGCGTCAATGCCCTTGTTTTTATATTGCATGGAGATAGATATAATGTAGCCCAAAAGTAACAAAATTACAAGCATATTTGGTCTTAAAGGCTCGGGGTGGTGCCCTATATTTTACTAACTTTGATCAGAACCTTAAAGATTTTCGCCATGAGTGCCATACCGAGTGTAGATTTAAGCAATTTTATTTCTGGGGAACCCCTTAAAAAACAACAGTTTACCAAAGATATTGGGACCGCCTTCGAAGAAATCGGATTTGTAGCTTTGAGCGGCCATTTTTTATCCGAGGAACTAGTTGCAGAGTTATACGCTGAAATAAAGAAGTTTTTTAGCTTACCTCAAAAGATTAAGGATACTTATGAAATTAAAGGCATTGGTGGCCAACGCGGATATACCTCTTTTGGCAAAGAACATGCCAAGGGAAGAAAAGAAGGCGACTTGAAAGAGTTTTGGCACTTTGGCCAATATGTAGAAAATGACGCCAAACTTATGGCCGAATACCCCAATAATGTTATAGTTAAAGAGCTTCCGGAGTTTAATACCGTGGGCAAAGAAACCTATAAAATGTTGGAGAAAACGGCAAAGTATGTTTTACGTGCGTTGGCACTTCATTTAGGACTAGATGAATTTTATTTTGACGAGTTCATCAAAAACGGGAATTCTATACTTCGCCCCATACACTATCCCCCAATTACCTCGGAACCAAAAAACGCAGTACGGGCAGCGGCCCACGGTGATATCAACTTGATTACATTACTCATGGGAGCCCATGGTCGTGGCTTGCAAGTGAAAAACCATAATGACGAGTGGGTCGACGCTATCGCTAGGCCCGATCAATTGATGATCAATGTGGGTGATATGCTTTCGCGGTTGACGAACAACAAACTTAAATCGACGATACATCAAGTGGTCAACCCACCTAAAGAACTTTGGGGCACGTCACGGTATTCTATTCCGTTTTTTATGCATCCTATTAGTGAAATGTCCTTGAATTGTTTAGAAGATTGTGTTGATGCAGCACACCCAAAACAGTTTGAAGACATTACAGCTGGGGAATTCTTGCATGAGCGATTAATTGAACTTGGTCTTGTAAAAAAATAAAACTATGAAAAACACGCTGCGTCAATCTTTATCGGTGAACCTGATAGTATTGACATTACTACTAACTGCCTTTCCATCTTGGGGGTCCGCACAAGACTTAGGGCATAAATTAGGGATTAACATTACTAATGTATATGATGCATTTGGTAAAGACCTAAAGGGAATTCAACAAGATTTTGGGTTCTCATGCCTTGTAGATTATAATGGTAAAATCGTTTTGTTCGATTCAGGAACCGATGCAAAGATTTTTGAGCAGAATATAAAAGCCTTGAAAATTGATTTAACCAAAGTGGATGTCGTCATCGTTTCCCATGGCCATTATGACCACATTGGTGGTTTGGATTATCTACTCGGGATCAATCCGAATGTAAAAATATATTTGCCTAATGATTTTTTCTCTTTAGGCGCACCAATTAAATTTCCTTTTAAGGAAACAGAACCTGAAGTTGGTAAAACACTGCCCAAAGACGAGCAATACTTTCGAGGTGAGAAGGTCGTCGAAGGAATGGTAACGGTACCAACGGGAAGGTTTTGGAAGTCAAATGCGGAGTTTTTGACCGAAGCAAAAGAGGTGATTCCCGGACTCACCATTATTCCGACTACTTCAAAATTGATGGGGACATATATCAAGTATCCCCCTTTTGGTGAAGAACACCCTCAATTTATTGGGATGCCCGAATTATCAGCCACTTTCGCAACAAAAAAAGGTTCTATTCTGATTTCTGGATGTTCCCATAGCACGATTGAAACAATAATTCAGGAGGCCGAAAAAATCAGTGGCGATTCGGTTTATTTGGTACTTGGTGGATTTCATTTGATACCATATGACCGAGATTATATTGAGGCTTTGGCAAAAAGTATGCACGATACGCACCATATTGAATTGGTTGCCCCGGCCCATTGTACAGGTCAATTGGCTTTTTCAATTTTCAAACAGAAATTTGGTTCCAATGATTTGTTTTTTGGCCTTGGACAGACCCTTAGGCTTTAAATCTTTGATTGCAAATGGTTAAAGGATGACAATTGTCCATTATAAAGATGATTTCTATATTTTAGATAGCTGTTTTGATTAAAAACTAAAGTTAAACGTGAAAGATGGATTTAAAAGACCAGCTTAAAAACCTATTTCCCGAGCATATACCTCAAGAAAGCGAGCCCGAACAAACTAAAAGCGACATTTGGCTGCAAGATGAACCCATTATTTGCAAATACGAAAAGCGAAAAGGCAAGCCAATTACCATTTTAGAAGGCTATAATGGTGCCGATGGCGATTTTAAGAAACTTGCGAAAGAGCTAAAGTCCAAATTAAGTGTTGGAGGAACTTTTAAAGAGGGTAAAATCATTATTCAAGGCGATTATCGAGATCGCATTATGGCGATCTTAAAAGAAAAAGGCTTTTCGGTAAAGCGGGTCGGGGGCTAAAAAAGAGTACTGATTCAGAGACTTTTAAAAGGTTGCGTAAAATTGTGTTAATTTTTTTTTTAATTTTCGATTATATGCTACATTTAGTAGCTAATAGCCAAACAACTTATATATGAGTTCCCTGCTGCACATAACCAATGGTGATAGTTTTACCGAAAAACTTAAAGAATTAAAACTAAAGGGAGATATTATTACTTGGCGCGAGATGTTATGTGAAGGTAAGACCGAGACCAACGTAGGTAGCGAGTCTTTTTGGAAAACGAGGTTCGAATTTCTTAATAAGAACTACCAGATTACCAAGTCCATTTTTATTGAAAAAACCCTAAAGGAATATCGTTCTCTTTGCAACCATAAGCAACAGGATCAAATCGTCTTATGGTTTGAATATGATCTTTTTTGCCAGGTGAACATGCTTGCCGTACTTAGTTGGTTAAAAGTGAACCGAAAATATGCCCAGGTTTATTTGGTTTGTAGTGGTAATGAAGACGATAGTGAAACCCTATATGGGTTGAACGAGTTGAGCAATGAGCAATTGTTGCAAAAATATGAAAATAGGGTCGAGTTGACCCAAGACGACATTGAATATGCCGATTATGTTTGGCAGCTCTACTGTAGTAATAACCCCATTCGCTTAGAGAACCTTAGTGATTATGGTGATTTTCAGTTCGAATATCTTTCAGAAGCCATGAAAGCGCACCTAAAACGATACCCTACGATTAAAAACGGGTTGAATGCTTTAGAAAATCGCACTTTGCATATTTCTTCGTCCGAAAAGTCTAAATCTAAAAACGAATTGTTGGGTAAATTGATCAAGAACCAGGGCCGATATGGTTTTGGAGACACCCAGTATAATAGGATTTTAACTTCATTAAAGCCATTATACACCTCATTTAGTCCGGTTCAGCTTACCAAAAAAGGGCTTGACATATTAGATGGAAAAACAAGCTACTATTCTGCCATCCGCGATAATGAAACCTATTTAGGCGGCGCCTTAAAGTACAATTTCCTATACAATACCGAATCGAACAGAATATTGAAATTATAGTATGAGTCTAGGCCCATCGGAGCTTATCTTAAATGCCGACGGCAGCATTTACCACCTTAACTTACTTCCTCAAGATATAGCAGAAACCATAATCACCGTTGGTGATCCCGACAGGGTTTCAGATGTATCGAAATATTTTGACACGATTGAGCTAAAAAAAGGAAAAAGGGAATTTATCACCCATACGGGCATGCTTCAAGACAAGCGAATTTCGGTCATTTCTACAGGGATCGGTACCGACAATATCGATATTGTACTCAATGAGCTCGATGCCTTGGCAAACGTCGATTTTAACTCTCGCACCTTAAAGAAGAATCATATTCGAATGAAACTTGTACGAATAGGCACTTCGGGGTCCATTCAAGCAGAAATTCCTGTCGATTCTTTTTTAATTAGTGAATACGCCATGGGCTTTGATGGACTTTTGCATTTTTATGATAGCAAGAAGGTGCAAGAAACAGCTATTTCAGAAGCTTTTGTAGCGCAGACAAACTGGGGTGCCGAAAAAACGCTTCCCTATGTCGTAAAAGCGGACAAAGAACTATGTGAAAGCATGTATTCAAATCATATACGATTAGGCCTTACTGCTACCAGTTCAGGATTTTACGGACCCCAGGGCCGAAAAATCAGATTGTCGATTCCTGACGGAGACCTGATAGGAAAAATGGCTTCCTTCGAGTTCAAAGGCAGGCGGATTTCGAACCTTGAAATGGAAACGGCAGGCATTTATGGGCTCGCTAAACTATTGGGGCACCAAGCCATTTCTATGAATTGTATTTTAGCCAATAGAATAACGGGCGAGTTTTCGAGCAACCCGTCAAAATCGGTAGACAATCTCATTAAATATACCTTGGAAAAATTGACCCAATGAAAAGTATAAGAATTATAGGGGTACCCGAGCATTTTAATCTGCCATGGCATATGGCAATCGAAGAAGGCGCATTCGATAATCGTGGTATCGATTTACAATGGACCGATATTCCAGAGGGGACCGGTAGAATGTGCCAAATGCTTCAAGATGGCGAAACAGACCTGGCCATTATTCTTACCGAAGGACTGGTAAAAAGTATTTCCGAAGGAAATCCCTCTAAAATAGCACAAGTCTACATTGCCTCTCCCCTGCTTTGGGGCATTCATGTTGGGGCCAAAAGCGACTATACTGACATTTCTAAACTTAAGCATACTAAAGCGGCCATTAGTCGTTATGGTAGTGGAAGCCATTTAATGGCCTATGTACACGCCCAGAATCAACACTGGAACACCGAGGCATTACAATTCAAGGTGGTCAATAATCTTGATGGAGCGA
>JBATIN010000473.1:0-12359 GCA_049667765.1 Flavobacteriaceae bacterium | reverse complement strand
CTCTTAAATTCAAGTAACAGGATAAAACAAGGATGCTTCAAAGAGATTGGCTGCGCCTTGCCCTACAGCACTACGTGCTGAAAATCAAAAAGCCGCACTCTTAAATTCAAGTAAACTTGATTTAACGTGCGACTTTTTGATTTATTCGTGACCGCGGAGGGATTCAAACCCCCAACCCTCAGAGCCGAAATCTGATGCGCTATTCAGTTGCGCCACGCGGCCTAATTCAGTATTAATGATAGTTGCAGTGGTCAGTTATTTGCTACGTACCGCTACTGCCAACTGCTTACTTAAGATGTAAGTTTACTTTTAACTATACTGGAAATGGTCTTCCCATCGGCCTTACCCGCCAATTCTTTGGAAACCAAGCCCATTACTTTACCCATATCCTTCAGTCCTGAAGCTCCTGTAATGTCAATGGTACGTACTACGATCTTTTCCACTTCTTCATCACTCAACTGCTCGGGCAAGAATTTTTCGATTACAGCGATTTGGGCCAACTCAGGTTCTGCCAAATCATCTCTACCTTGCTCGGTAAAGATGGCAGCACTATCTTTTCTTTGCTTCACCAAACGCTGCACCAACTTTATTTCATCCTCAGTGCTCATTTCAGCGCTAGAACCAGTTTCGGTCTGCGCCAACAGCAAAGCAGATTTAATGGCCCTAAGCGATTCCAAGGCAACCTTGTCCTTCGCTTTCATGGCAATTTTCATCTGATCCATAACCTGCTGTTGTAAGCTCATCATCTCATAATTTTGGACTGCGAAGATAAAAAATAAACCCGAAAATAGAACTTAATTTTCGGGTTAAAATAGTATTGGCAATTCGCCTTCTTTTAGAAGCTTAATCTACATTATCGTTTAAATACGAATTGTTAGAACGTAATTGTATTTCGCCATTGCTGTCTTCGCCTAAACTGGTTCTAGAAACCTTATTTTCCCTTGAAGGTTCATTTAGGTTTATCCCTTGACGTTTATAGGCTGGCTGTTTTTCAATTTCATCGATATTGCTCACGTTGTTGTGAAACTTGTAATTGAAATCTTTTAGTTTTCTTCGTCTTTCGTCGGCACGTTCTTTCAGAAGTTCTTCAAGAGGTGTATTCATCGGGTCGACTTCTTTTGGTTTTGCGATGGCCGTTTGGGTTTCATCTACACGAACCACCTTTCTTTCAAAAACCAATTCATCTTCAATGATCTTTGGCTCAAACTCTTCGGCCTTTGATTTCGCTCCGGTAAGGTTATTCTCGAGTTCCATATAATCGTCAAGACTATAGCGGGTCTCTCCTTCTTTGTTATACTCCAACACCGGAATCACTTCAATATGGTCTTTTACATCGATTTCTTTTACCTCTTCTTCCAAATTGAACATGATAATATTCTCATTGGTCTTTTCTTCATCGTCTTCATCAGTGCCAGCGTTCGAAAAAGGCATGTCAAAGCTAATGGCAAATTGATCATCTTCAACCTCTTTCCCTGAAATAACCCGTGGGTCGACCACATCGATATCATCCAGCTCTTTTCTTGATTCAATGATTACAAAATCATCTTCAGAAACATTCTCAGCGATCACTTCATCATAAAAGACATTAAAATTCTTAATGTAATTTGTGGTCGGGATCAATTCCATATCCTCTTCCAGCAATGATATCTTAGGCAACGCCTCATCGAAGATTTCTTCTTCACCCAAATGATGTACAAATTTCGATGAAGTCAAGTTCTGCACCGCTTTTTGTTCATCTTCAAGGGTATGGATGATTTTTTTCGATTCGGTATTTACAATATCGTCTTGTTGTTCAATGTTAAATCCCGTCGCGATTACCGTTACAGCAATGGCTTCACCTAGTTCTTCATCTTCACCAACACCCATAATGATATTTGCACCATGACCGGCCTCGATTTGGATATGATCATTGATTTCGCCGATTTCATCGATAGTGATTTCAGAGGTACCTGATACGATCAACAATAACACATTTTTCGCTCCGGTAATTTTGTTATCATTCAATAAGGGAGAATCCAAAGCCTTCATAATAGCCTCGTTCGCACGAGCGGTACCTGAAGCAATTGCTGACCCCATAATGGCGGTACCACTATTGGATAGGACGGTCTTCGCATCGCGAAGGTCAATGTTCTGGGTATAGTGGTGGGTAATTACCTCGGCAATACCGCGGGCTGCAGTAGCTAATACCTCATCGGCTTTGGAGAAACCTGCTTTAAACCCAAGATTACCGTAAACTTCCCGTAATTTATTATTGTTGATGACTATGAGCGAGTCAACATTTCTTCTTAATTTTTCTATACCTATTTGAGCTTGTTGGCAACGCATCTTACCTTCGAACTGAAATGGCATGGTAACGATACCTACAGTAAGTATGTCCATTTCTTTGGCTAGTTTGGCGATTACAGGAGCAGCACCAGTACCTGTTCCTCCACCCATTCCAGCGGTAATAAAGACCATTTTAGTAGTATGGTCCAACATCCCTTTAATGTCTTCCATACTTTCAATTGCAGCTTGTTCCCCAACTTCAGGGTTCGCCCCTGCGCCAAGGCCTTCGGTCAAAGACACCCCTAATTGTATTTTGTTCGGAACCGTACTATTGGTTAGTGCTTGTTGATCTGTGTTCAAGATTACAAAGTCTACCCCATTTATTCCGGCCTGAAACATGTGGTTGATGGCATTGCTTCCGCCACCGCCAACACCGATGACTTTTATAACATTGCTTTGGTTCTTTGGAAGATCAAATGCGATTCCTTCAAATTCCGTTTCGTTGCTCATAGTATTTGTATTACTGGTTAATTTTTTTATTCTAATCGACGCTTACTCTGCGTTATCTAAAAAGTCTTTTAATTTTTCCGACCATTTGTCGAAGACCGTTTTGCGCTCTTTTTTAGGGCCGTGGGTCATCACCAATTCGTCATCATGATCGGCATAAGCCATTTCATGCTCTTCCGTAATCTGCTTTTTCGGTGCTATTGAAATTTTTCTGTCATTTTTAACCGCATTCATTAATAGGCCCACTGCGGTAGCGTATAATGGACTTGCAATTTCATCGTCGGAATCTCCTGCCAAATGCTCATTGGGGTAGCCAATACGCGTATCCATTCCGGTAATGTATTCTACCAATTGCTTTAAATGCTTCAACTGGCTTCCACCTCCGGTTAACACGATGCCTGCAATTAATTTCTTTTTCTGCTCCTCGTGCCCATAATTCTTGATCTCTACATAGACTTGCTCAATGATCTCTACCACCCTGGCGTGAATGATCTTCGAGAGGTTTTTAAGGGTAATCTCCTTAGGTTCCCTTCCACGCAATCCAGGTATGGATACTATTTCATTGTCCTTGTTTTCGCCGGGCCATGCCGAGCCAAACTTCATTTTCAATAGCTCGGCCTGCTTCTCTATAATTGAGCAGCCTTCTTTAATGTCTTCTGTAATTACACCACCACCAAACGGGATAACCGCGGTATGGCGAATAATACCATCTTTAAAAATGGCAAGGTCGGTGGTACCACCTCCTATATCGATCAAGGCGACACCTGCTTCTTTCTCTTCTTGGCTCAAAACGGCTTCAGATGAGGCTAGGGGTTCCAACGTTATATTCCCTAGATCAAGTCCGGCACTTTTAATGCACCTACCTACATTTTTGATGGAGGATACTTGTCCTACGACTACATGAAAATTGGCTTCTAATCGACCGCCATACATGCCAATGGGCTGCTTGATCTCTGCCTGCCCGTCTACCTTATATTCTTGCGGGAGTACGTGTATGATCTCTTCACCGGGAAGCATTACTAACTTATATACCTGGTTCACCAGTTTATCGAGATCGTCTTCATTGATCACTTCCTCAGAGTCGGGTCGGGTAATGTAATCGCTGTGCTGCAGGCTACGAATATGCTGCCCCGCAATACCTACTACGACCGAGCCTATTTTTAACCCCGAATTGGCCTCAGCCTCTTCAACGGCTTGCTGTATCGATTTAATGGTTTGCGTTATATTGTTGACCACCCCACGGTGCACACCAAGGCTTTTTGATCTGCCGATACCCAAAATCTCGATTTTACCGTATTCATTTTCCTTGCCTATAATGGCTACGATCTTGGTGGTACCAATATCAAGCCCGACCGAATATTTACCTTGTTCCATTTGATTGATTTAAATTTTTGTGCACACTACTTGGTTATTGAACTCTAGACTTACTATAGCAAATTTTTCTAATGTTTTATCTTGGTTCGCCTTCACATAAAAAGCTTTGAAATTTTTAAATTTTTCTTCAAGATTATCCACATCCCCCAAATTCACTACAAAATTTTCTAGCCTGAACTTCAATTGATAATTTGATTCATCTTCCACATGAATGCCGATCACATTTTTCCTTAGAAAATCATCGAGATTTATATACTTCAGGATTTCATATACATCTTCGAGACTCTGACCCGTAATTTTCCCTGTGATGATGGGCACTCTTGCCGAGTGGCTCATGGAAAAAGGCATGCGTTTTCCTTCATCATCAAGATAAAACTTTGTACTCCCCTCAATTCTTCCGATTGGCCTTCGCTGTACGATTTTAGACGTAAGCTCCCCATTTACAGTAAGATACACTTGGGCATTCTTCACCATGTCACTGGTCTCGATGACCTCTTCTATAGTATTCAAAACTAAATTTTCTTTAGCCACATTTGTGAGTGGACCATAATTTTGTATTAACAATTTATTAACCATCGCCTCGGTTATGTAAAGGTTCTGATCTCCAATGAATTGTATTTCGATCCCATTGATTTTCTTGGTTTTGCTCCTTTGATTCGAGAATGCGAAGAGGCCCGAGACCACAAACAAAAGGGCAATCATTTTTATATAGTTCCAATTAATTTGCATTTTCTAGTTCTTTTCTTATTAAGGATACTTCCAATCCGATATCGCCTGCGCCCATGGTGACCAATATTTCGGGTTTTTGATTTCTTATTTCTTGTAGCAACTCTGATTTTTCGACAAGTTTTTTATTCGGATTCTTTATTTTATCGAGCAACCATTTCGATGTAATACCGGGCATCGGTTTTTCTCTGGCGGGATAAATATCCAATAACACCACGCTGTCGAATTTTGAAAGGCTTGTCGCGAACGCATCGGCAAAATCTTTAGTCCTCGAAAAGAGGTGAGGCTGAAAAATAGCCAATACTTTCTTACCTGGATGCATTTCGGCAATCGCCTCGTATACGGCCTCAATCTCTGTAGGATGATGCGCATAGTCATCTATAAAAATGAATCTATGCGTATTGATCTGATACGAAAAACGTCGTTGCACCCCTTTAAAGGTTTCCATAGCTTTCGCGAGGCGGTCTGGGGGGGAACCAGCTTGTACCGCCATTGCGAAAGCGACCAATCCGTTGAGCAGATTATGCCTTCCGGGTTTGTTGAATTTAACTCCCGATAGGGCAGTATCAGGAGTCTTCAAATCGAATATGTAGGTTCCATGTTCTATTTTCAAGTTTCTGATGCAATAATCAGAATCATCTTCTATTCCATAGGTCATCCCTTGTAAAGGGAGTCCGTTCCGTACAAACAACTTACCTCCGGGCCTAAGACGCCGGGTAAATTCTTCAAAAGACTTTTTAAGCTCGTCATGATTGCCGTAAATATCCAAATGATCGGCATCCATGGAGGTCACACAAGCTACATCAGGGAATAACCTTAAGAAAGACCTGTCGAACTCGTCTGCCTCAACTACTGAATAATCATTTCCAGAGAAAAAGAAATTGCTATTGAAATCTTCTGATATTCCACCTAAAAATGCCGTGAACGGTGTTCCGGTTTCTTTCAGCAAATGTGCCAAAATACTGGTGGTGGTCGTTTTACCATGGGTGCCGGCTACAGCAAAACAAAAGGTGTCTTGTGTAATAAGCCCTAAAACCTCAGACCTTTTTTTTATTTGAAAACCTTCGTTTAAAAAATATTGATACTCCGTATGACCCGTTGGTACGGCAGGAGTATACACCACCAAAGTTGTCTCTTTTTCCTTGAAATTGGAATGAATTAAACTGACATTGTCCTCATAATGAATGTCTACTTGCAAAGTGGCCAATTCTTTGGTCAAGGGAGTTTCCGTTTTATCGTAACCAGCTACCTCTTTACCAATAAACTTAAAATAACGCGCCAAGGCCGACATTCCAATGCCTCCAATACCTATGAAATAGACATTATGTATTTTATTTAAGTTCAAAATCAAATTTTAAATTCAAGTTCAAGTCGATTTTCTATTCAATCTTAGGATTACTATTTTAAAAGTTTTTCTACCTCGTCAACAATATGTTTCGTGGCATTGGGCAGTGCTAATTTTTTAATGTTCATTCGCAATTGATCTTGCCTTTCTGTCGATTTCTGTATTTCACAAAAAACGGATTCAAAATTCTTGTCAAGATCCTTTTCACTGATCAGAATGGCTGCATCTTCATTGACCAGGGCCTGTGCATTTTTAGTCTGATGGTCTTCGGCCACATTAGGCGAGGGAATAAAAATAACCGGCTTGCCTACAATACAGAGTTCAGAAACCGATCCTGCCCCTGCCCTTGATACAATGATATCGGCTGCAGCATAGGCCAGATCCATGCGGTTTAAAAAATCATAGACCTTCACTTTGACCGACGCATATTTTTTATATTCTTCGTAATACAGCTTTCCGCATTGCCAAATAACTTGATAATTCATTGACTTGAAAAAATCGAGCTTGGCTTCTATGAGTTGATTGATACGTCGTGCTCCTAGGCTTCCCCCTAAGATCAACAGGATGGGTTTAGTCGCATTTAAACCAAAGAATTCCAACCCCTCAGTTTTGTCATTTGTTACTTCCACCAAATCACCACGTACCGGATTTCCTGTTTTTACTATTTTTTCCTGCGGAAAGAATTTATCCATGCCCTCATAGGCAACACATATTTTAGCGACCTTATCTTTCAACAATTTATTGGTAATGCCAGCGAAGGAATTCTGTTCCTGTAATACACAAGGAATACCCCTACCACTAGCCACTTTTAACAATGGACCACTAGCAAAGCCACCGGTGCCTATTACGACATCTGGTTTAAAACGAGATACTATTTTGCTAGCTTTGATCAAACTACTTATCAATTTAAAAGGAAACATTAAATTTTTTAGGGTGAGTTTCCGTTGCAACCCTGTAATCCATAAACCCTCTATCTTGTAACCAGCTAGGGGTACTTTTTCCATTTCCATTCTATCCTTGGCCCCGACGAACAAAAACTCGGCTTTCGGATGTCTTTTTTTTAATTCATTCGCAATTGCAATGGCCGGATATATATGGCCACCCGTGCCACCACCTGATAATATAAACCTATAATTGCCCACTTAATACTTCTAAGGGGTTTGTACTATCTACATCAATGCTCTCATGCTCTTGAGCATTTGTTTTATTGCTTACACTCAATATGATGCCAATGGCGAGGCAGGTCATCCAACCAGAGGTACCGCCACTACTTATCAATGGTAGGTTCTGACCGGTAACCGGAAATAATTCGACTGCCACCGCCATATTGATCAATGCCTGGAAAATAATCGGCAAGCCTACGCCCAAGGCCAATAATTTTCCAAAAATGGTAGCGGCGCCATTTGCCACAACTAAAATTCTAAACAATAGAAATAGGTAGAACAGCATTAAAACAATGCCCCCGACCAAGCCATATTCTTCAACGATTATGGCGTAGATAAAATCTGAAGAACTTTGAGGAAGAAAATTCTTCTGCACGCTCTTACCTGCACCTTTACCCATAATACCTCCTGTGGCGATGGCTATTTTTGCCTTCTCTATCTGGTAATCATCTTCCGAATCGCCAGAATTCCAAAAGCTTTCGATCCTATTCGTCCAGGTATCTACCCGGTTCGGGAACATATCGGGAAAAGCCTTGGCAACAAGAATAAAGATGGTAAGACATACAATTCCCGTACCCACGATTCCGGCCAGATATTTTATCGGATACCCACCTATAAAACAAAGCATGAGCACCATTGAAAATATGATCGCCGCTGTTGAAAAATTCGCGGGCAAAATGAGTACGACCGTTAAAAACACAGGAACCCATAAAGGCAGTATACTTTCTTGAAAAGACACGACCTTATCTTTTACCTTGGTAAGATATCGAGCAACATAGATCATTAAGACCACGGCCGCCAAAGTAGAGGCCTGAAACTTAATCCCGATAAAGGGAATCTGGATCCAACGGCTGGCATTGGCGCCGTCCACTGTAGTACCTTGTGCCAAGGTAAACACCAACAATACGATTACGATAGGCATTGCAATAAGCGAAAGTCCCTTAAAAAAATGCATGGGAATGCGATGCACCCCGTATATGATACCGAAACCCAAGAGCAAGAGCACAGCGTGCTTCACTAACCAACCGATGGGTGTACCGTTACCTACTACGTAAACCAGATTACTACTCGCGCTATATACCGGCAAAAATGAGAATAGCCCTAACAGCGCGACGACCGCCCATAGTGCCTTATCTCCTTTTATGTTTGCAAAAAGCGTCTTCATTTTATAATTTCTTTATGGCTGCCTTAAATTGGTTACCTCTGTCTTCATAATTTTCAAATAAATCGAAACTGGCACAAGCTGGCGACAGTAATACCGTATCACCTCTTTGCGCTATCTTGTACGCCACCTTAACGGCCTCTTCCATGGCAAAAGTCTCCACCATTAAATCGACCACATTGCCGAAAAAGTCCTTCAGTTTTGCATTATCTACACCCAAACATATTATTGCCTTGACCTTTTCACGCACCAAGGGCATTAGTTCTTTATAATCATTCCCCTTATCCACTCCCCCAACGATCCATACGATTGGGGTCTTGATACTATCCAACGCATAAAAAACCGAGTTCACATTCGTAGCTTTTGAGTCGTTGATGTACTGAACATGTTGAATTTTAAGTACTTTTTCAAGGCGATGGGGCGCCCCTTGAAAATTTTCAATACTCTGGCGGATCGTTTCTTTTCTAATACCCACCAATGTAGCCGCTGTAGCTGCCGCCATGGTATTTTTCAAATTATGTTGGCCTTCTAATGCTAATGCGTCTGTTCTCATTTCAATAGTGTCGTTAGTTGTCGTTATTCGTATGTTGTTATTCTTTGCATATGCCCCTACTTCCAGTTCATTTTGGAGGGAAAAAGGCAGTAATTCAGATTTGACAGGGTGTTCTTTAAGCCATGCCGCAATAGTTTCATCATCAGCATCGTAAATGAGAAAATCTTCTTTACCTTGATTCTCCGATATGCGGAATTTAGATGCAACATAGTTCTCCAATTTATACTCATATCGATCTAAATGATCCGCACTTATGTTGGTCAATATGGCAATATGTGGCTTAAATTCTTTAATACCATCCAGCTGAAAACTACTTATTTCCAATACGTAATAATCAAAATCGTTCTCTGCGACCATTTTAGCGAAACTGTCGCCAATGTTCCCGGCCATACCGACGTTGAGGCCGCCCTCTTTTAAAATATGGTAGGTTAGCATGGTAGTGGTGGTCTTGCCGTTACTGCCTGTGATTCCGATGATTACCGCGTTGGTATACTTCGCGGCAAACTCTATTTCTGAAATTACCGGAATATTCTTTTCGGCAAGTTTAACCACCAAGGCAACCTTATCGGGTATACCCGGACTCTTCATGACCAGATCGGCATTCAAGACCTTTTCTTCGGTGTGTTTTTCTTCTTCCCAATCAATTCCAAAATGTTCAAGAACTTTTTTGTACTTCTCTTTTATCTTTCCTTTATCTGAAACAAAGACATCATAGCCTTTCTGTTTTCCTAAAATGGCGGTACCTACCCCACTTTCTCCTCCGCCAAGAATTACCAAACGCTTCATCTTAGCGAATCTTCAAGGTCACAATTGATATAATCGCCAGCATGATGCCCACGATCCAAAATCGGGTCACAATTTTACTTTCATGATATCCTTTCTTTTGATAATGATGGTGCAGCGGCGACATTAAAAAAATACGCCTTCCTTCTCCGTATTTATTCTTGGTATATTTAAAATAGCCTACTTGTAGCATCACTGAAATGGACTCCGCAAAGAAGATTCCGCATAACACTGGTATCAGTAGTTCTTTACGAATAATGATCGCAATTACCGCGATGATCCCTCCTATGGTCAAGCTGCCCGTGTCGCCCATGAAAACCTGTGCAGGAAAGGCATTGTACCAAAGAAACCCTACCAGCGCACCTACAAAGGCGGCAATAAAAACAAGTAGCTCACCGGCACGGGGTATGTACATAATGTTCAAATAATCTGAAACCAAAGTATTACCCGATACCCATGCAAAAATACCTAGCGTCAATGCGATGATGGCCGAGTTGCCCGCTGCTAGGCCGTCAATACCATCGGTAAGGTTCGCTCCATTGGAGACAGCGGTTACAATGAGAATAACTATGGGGATAAAAATCAACCATGCATATTCTTTTGCACCCTCGCCGGCCCATGATATAAAATTGCCGTAATCCAACTCATTGTTCTTAAAAAAAGGAACCGTCGTCATGGTAGATTTTATCTCGGCACCCTGAATCTTTTCAACTTGATATTGTTCGTTTATGATGGTGGTATCTTGATCCTTCATAGTAACATCAGGATGAAAATATAATGTGGCCCCAACTGCAAGGCCAAGCACCACTTGCCCTAAAATTTTAAACCGCCCCTTAAGGCCCTGTTTGTCTTTCTTGAAAATTTTAATATAATCATCGGTGAACCCAATAAGTCCCATCCAAACGGTTGTAATAATTAAGAGAATGATATAAATATTGTCCAACCAGCGTGCAAAAAGAAGTACGGGAATCAAGGTGGACATAATAATAATCAACCCTCCCATGGTGGGTGTACCTGCTTTTTGTTCTTGACCTTGTAAACCCAAATCGCGAATGGTTTCGCCGATCTGTTTACGTCGAAGAAATAAAATTACCCGCTTGCCATAAGTAGTAGCGATAATTAGTGATAACAAGATGGCCAAAGCGGCCCTAAAAGTTAAAAACTGAAAAAGGCTCGCCCCAGGTACTTGATATTCCTTTTCTAAATATTCAAATAGATAGTACAGCATTTATCTTCTTCTTGTGGCTATTTGTTCATACTATTCAAGATCCTTTTTACGATTTTAAAATCGTCAAAATCAATTTTAGTACCCTTCGTTTCTTGATACGTTTCATGACCTTTGCCGGCTACCAAAATAATATCGTTGGACATGGCGAGTTGACAAGCCGTTTTAATGGCTTGTTCACGATTTTCTATCGAGAGGATTTTTTTTACGTTTTGTTGCTCTACGCCCGCTTCCATTTCTTTTATGATAGCCTGAGGACTCTCCGATCGTGGATTATCGGAAGTAAAAATGGCCGTATTGCTCATTTCAGAAGCGATATGACCCATAACCGGACGCTTAGACCTGTCTCTATCGCCACCACACCCCACAACGGTGATGACGTTTTCATTTCCAGTTCTCAACGCGTTGATAGTTTCAAGCACGTTTTTTAGCGCATCCGGTGTATGGGCATAATCTACTATCGCAGTAATTCTTTCATTTGATATATAATATTGAAACCTACCGTCTACATTTTCAAGTTCACTTAAAAGGCGTAGGGCTTCCATTTTTTCTAATCCCAATAAATCTGCGGTGGCGTAAATGGCCAACATGTTATAGGCATTAAAATGACCTATGAGCTTCGTCCATAGTTCATTATCTTCAATTTTTAGCAATTGCCCATCAAACTGGTTCTCAAGTATTTGTGCCCTATAATCGGCATAGGTCTTTAAGGCGTAGGTGAATTTTCTTGCCTTGGTATTCTGCAACATGACCAAACCGTTCTTATCGTCGATATTCGTTAATGCAAATGCCTTTTTCGAAAGATTATCGAAAAGCAGTTTCTTGGTATCACGATACTCGGCAAAGGTTTTATGATAATCTAAATGGTCATGTGACAAGTTGGTGAATATCGCACCTTCAAAAACCAGTCCTTCTGTTCTTTTTTGATGAATACCGTGCGAACTAACCTCCATAAAACAAAACTCCACTCCCACTTGGTTCATTAAATGTAAATGGTAATTGAGGGTCATGGCATCTGGGGTTGTATGGCTTGTGGCGTAGCTTTTATCATCTACCATGATCCTAATAGTCGATATTAGCCCTACTTTGAAACCCGCCTTTTTAAAGAGCTGGTACAACAAGCTACTAATGGTGGTTTTGCCATTGGTACCGGTCACCCCTACAAGTTTCAGATTTTTTGAAGGATTGCCGTAAAAGTTCGATGCCATGATGGCCAATGCCTTATTGCCATTATCGACTTCGGCATAGGTAACACC
>JBATIN010000472.1:0-18041 GCA_049667765.1 Flavobacteriaceae bacterium | reverse complement strand
TTCTCGATTCAGAAATTACCTTTTCTTGGAAACCGGTCTGTTCATCGATTTCTACTTGATAGGTAATTCCTTGCTCAATATTCTCATAGGCGATTTTTCCTGGAAATTCAGAAACGATAACCCCATTATAAGGATCCCAAGAACAAATAACTTCTCCTTTGGTCAGCTTGGCCCCGTTCTTAATGAACAAGGTAGATCCGTAAGGAATGTTATTGGTACTTAGGGTAATTCCGGTTTTTGTATCTACAATTTTTAATTCTGAAGTTCTTGAAATAACAATTTCTGCCTTATTGCCTTCATTATCCGATCCGGTTACGGTTCTAAGATCTTCAATTTCTGCAATACCTGAGAATTTGGCCTCAAGCTTGTTCTCTTCAGAAATGTTTCCGGCAATACCACCTACGTGGAAGGTACGCAAGGTCAACTGTGTACCTGGTTCCCCGATCGATTGTGCAGCAACGACACCTACGGCCTCACCTCTTTGAACCATTTTATTGGTTGAAAGGTTTCTTCCATAACACATAGCACAAATACCTTTTTGAGCTTCACATGTCAATGCTGAACGCACCTCGATTTTTTCAACTGGAGACTCCTCAATTTTCTTGATATCAGACTCCATTATCTCCTGTCCTGCCTTTAAAAGCAACTCTTCGGTCAAAGGATCATATACATCATGTAAGGATACGCGCCCTAGGATACGTTCGCCCAATGATTCTACGATTTCCTCGTTCTTCTTTAGTGCTTCAACCTCAACACCTCTTAAGGTCTCACAATCTTCTATATTGATGATAACATCTTGTGAAACATCCACCAAACGTCGTGTCAAATATCCAGCATCCGCAGTTTTAAGTGCGGTATCGGCAAGACCCTTACGGGCACCGTGGGTAGAAATAAAGTATTCCAAAATTGAAAGACCTTCCTTAAAGTTGGAGAGAATCGGGTTTTCGATAATCTCGCCACCTCCTGCGGTCGATTTTTTAGGTTTTGCCATCAAACCACGCATACCGGTCAACTGACGAATCTGTTCTTTCGAGCCCCTTGCACCAGAGTCCAACATCATATACACAGAGTTGAACCCTTGCTGATCCTCACGGATTCGTTTCATGGCCAATTCGGTCAACATGGCATTGGTCGATGTCCAAACATCAATAACCTGATTGTAACGTTCATTGTTGGTAATAAGACCCATATTGTAGTTGGCCATAATTCCATCAACCTGCCCGTTGGCATCGGCGATCATCTCATGTTTTTCTTGTGGAATGATAATATCGCCCAAGCTAAACGAAAGACCTCCTTTAAATGCAAAATCGAAGCCCATTGTCTTGATCTTGTCCAAGAAATCGGCTGTCGTAGGTACATCGGTAACACTTAAAATCCTTCCGATAATATCACGAAGTGATTTTTTGTTCAATACATCGTTGATATAACCAGCTTGTTCAGGTACTTCCATGTTGAAGAGTACCCTACCTACTGTAGTTGGAATAATTTGGTTGACCAGTTCTCCTTTTTCATTAAAATCCTTAGCACGAACCTTGATACCTGCGTTCAAGTTGACCATACCTTCATTAAAGGCTATTTCAACTTCTTCGTAGGAATAAAAAGTAGTTCCTTCGCCTTTAATAGGCACTTCAGGAGTAGACTTTCTTTCTTTGGTCATATAATACAGACCCAATACCATATCCTGTGAGGGTACGGTAATAGGCGAACCATTGGCCGGGTTCAATATGTTGTGCGATGCAAGCATCAACAATTGAGATTCTAGAATAGCCTCAGGGCCCAATGGTAAATGAACCGCCATTTGATCCCCATCGAAATCGGCATTAAATGCAGTACAAACCAAGGGATGTAGGCGTATTGCCTTACCTTCGATCAATTTAGGCTGAAAGGCTTGAATACCCAATCTGTGCAACGTAGGGGCCCTGTTCAATAAGACAGGATGACCCTTCAGTACATTTTCAAGAATATCCCAAACAACGGGCTCCTTTTTATCTATTATTTTCTTAGCCGATTTAACGGTCTTTACAATACCTCTTTCGATTAATTTTCTGATAACGAAAGGTTTGTAGAGTTCGGCCGCCATATCTTTTGGCAAACCGCATTCGTACAATTTCATTTCAGGACCCACAACGATTACCGAACGAGCAGAATAATCAACACGTTTACCCAAAAGGTTTTGTCGGAAACGTCCTTGCTTACCTTTCAATGAATCGGAAAGCGATTTTAAAGGTCTATTCGACTCTGTTTTAACAGCAGAAGCCTTACGTGTATTATCGAATAAAGAATCGACAGCTTCTTGAAGCATACGTTTCTCATTTCTAAGAATTACTTCAGGCGCTTTGATCTCTACCAATCTTTTTAGACGGTTATTTCTGATAATCACCCTTCTATAAAGGTCATTTAAATCGGAAGTTGCAAAACGACCACCATCCAACGGCACCAACGGGCGTAATTCTGGTGGAATTACAGGCACTACCTTCATGATCATCCACTCGGGTCGGTTTTCTCTATTATCTTGCGATTCCCGTAAAGCCTCAACAACCTGAAGTCTTTTTAAAGCTTCGGTTTTACGTTGTTTTGACGTTTCAGTGTTCGCTTGATGTCTTAGTTCGTAAGAAAGTTCTTTTAAGTCGATACGACCTAAAAGATCGATCAAACACTCGGCTCCCATTTTGGCGATGAACTTATTTGGATCGCTATCTTCTAAATATTGATTCTCTTGCGGAATGGATTCCATAATGTTCAAATACTCTTCTTCGGTCAAGAAATCCAATTTTTGAATTTCTTCACCTTCAGGTCCTTTGGCGATACCAGGTTGGATAACTACGTAACGCTCGTAGTATATGATCATATCCAACTTTTTTGAAGGTAGGCCCAAAAGGTATCCTATTTTGTTCGGCAACGACCGGAAGTACCAGATATGGGCTACCGGCACTACCAAATTGATGTGCCCTACTCTATCTCTACGTACCTTCTTTTCGGTTACCTCGACCCCACAACGATCACAAACGATTCCGCGATAACGTATTCTCTTGTATTTACCGCAAGCACATTCATAATCTTTAACCGGGCCAAAAATCCGCTCACAGAAAAGTCCGTCACGTTCCGGTTTGTGCGTTCTATAGTTAATTGTTTCAGGTTTTAGGACCTCACCTCTCGACTCAGCCAAAATTGCTTCTGGTGATGCCAACCCGATTGAAATCTTATCAAACCTTTTTTGTGGTGTATTATCGTGTATTCTAGCCATAATATCCTATGCTACTTATTATATGAGTGTTCTAAAACTATTCTTCCAACCTGATATCCAAACCTAATCCCTTGAGTTCGTGCATCAATACGTTAAAAGATTCCGGTAGACCGGGTTCTGGCATGGTTTCGCCTTTTACAATCGATTCGTAGGTCTTGGCCCTTCCGATTACATCATCTGATTTAACGGTCAAGATTTCTCGTAAGGTGGCAGATGCACCGTATGCTTCTAATGCCCAAACTTCCATCTCTCCAAAACGCTGACCTCCAAACTGGGCTTTACCGCCCAATGGTTGTTGAGTAATCAAAGAGTATGGCCCTATTGAACGAGCATGCATCTTATCATCGACCATATGACCTAGCTTTAACATGTAGATAACACCTACTGTTGCGGGTTGATCAAAACGCTGACCTGTTCCACCATCGAAAAGATAGGTGTGGCCAAATCTTGGGATACCGGCTTCGTCAGTATACTCATTGATTTGGTCTAAGGTAGCACCATCGAAAATTGGGGTCGCATATTTCTTGCCCAGTTTTAGACCGGCCCAACCTAGTACCGTTTCATAAATTTGACCGATGTTCATACGAGATGGTACGCCCAACGGGTTCAATACGATATCAACAGGAGTACCATCTTCTAAGAATGGCATATCTTCTTGACGTACAATTCTAGACACAATACCCTTATTACCGTGGCGACCTGCCATTTTATCGCCCACTTTCAACTTACGTTTTTTGGCGATGTAAACTTTGGCAAGTTTCATAATTCCGGCAGGTAATTCATCACCAACTGAAATTGTAAACTTGTCTCTTCTAAGGTTTCCTTGAAGATCGTTCAATTTAATCTTATAGTTATGCAAAAGATCAGCTACAGAACCATTGGTATCCTTATCGGTTGTCCAACTTCCACCCACTAAATGTGCAAAATCGTCCACCGAATTCAACATTTTCATGGTATACTTCTTACCTTTTGGTAGCACTTCTTCTCCAAGATCGTTCAATACACCCTGAGATGTCTTGCCATTGATCAAAGTGAAAAGTTTCTCGATAAGAATATCTTTCAACTCTTGAAATTTAACTTCGTATTCCAATTCAAGCTTGTTAAGATCTTCTTTGTCTTCAGAACGCTTGCGCTTGTCTTTTACAGATCGAGAGAATAGTTTTTTATCGATAACTACCCCTCTAAGCGAAGGAGAAGCTTTTAGTGAAGCATCTTTTACATCACCAGCCTTATCCCCAAAAATTGCTCGAAGTAATTTTTCTTCAGGCGTTGGATCAGATTCTCCTTTTGGAGTAATCTTTCCGATTAATATATCACCAGGCTTAACTTCGGCCCCAATACGGATCATACCATTTTCATCAAGATCTTTGGTAGCCTCTTCTGAAACGTTAGGAATGTCATGGGTCAATTCTTCAGCGCCAAGTTTCGTATCTCTTACTTCAAGTGCATATTCATCAACATGAATAGAGGTGAAAATATCTTCACGCACAACTTTCTCTGAGATTACGATAGCATCTTCAAAGTTGTAACCTTTCCATGGCATGAAGGCTACCGTAAGGTTACGACCCAAGGCCAATTCCCCTTTTTCTGTTGCGTATCCTTCACATAAAACCTGACCTTTTTTGACCTTATCTCCTTTTTGGACAATAGGTTTCAAATTGATACTGGTACCTTGGTTGGTCTTTCTAAACTTAACCAACTCGTAGGTTTTAGAATCTTCTTCAAAACTGATCAGTCTTTCGGCATCAGATCTATTATATTTAATGGTGATCTTTTGTGCATCGACATACTCAATTGTACCATCGCCTTCAGCATTTATCAACACCCTAGAATCAGAAGCCACCTGGCGTTCTAAACCTGTGCCCACAATAGGTGATTGAGGTTTTAACAAAGGTACCGCCTGGCGCATCATGTTCGATCCCATCAAGGCCCTGTTCGCATCATCATGCTCTAAAAACGGAATCAAGGATGCCGATATTGATGCGATCTGGTTAGGTGCAACATCGGTATAATTGATTTCTGATGGATCAACCACCGGAAAATCACCTTCTTCTCTAGCAATTACTTTGTCAGTATCGATTGTACCGTTATCTTTCAAAGGAATATTGGCTTGCGCTATTTTCATTCCCTCTTCTTCTTCTGCACTCAAATAGATGTATTCGCTAGTATTCACCTTCGACTTGTCGACTTTTCTATACGGAGTTTCAAGAAAACCCATAGGATTGACCTTCGCAAAAACCGCTAAAGAAGAAATCAAACCAATGTTCGGACCCTCAGGAGTTTCTATCGGACAAAGTCGACCATAATGGGTGTAATGGACATCACGAACCTCAAATCCGGCTCGCTCCCTAGAAAGACCTCCTGGCCCTAGGGCCGATAATCTACGTTTGTGGGTAATCTCTGCCAATGGATTCGTTTGATCCATGAACTGAGATAACTGGTTGGTACCAAAAAATGAGTTGATCACCGAAGACAAGGTCTTGGCATTAATCAAATCAATAGGCGTAAACACCTCATTATCACGCACATTCATTCGTTCACGAATGGTTCTGGCCATTCGGGCCAAACCAACACCGAACTGTTGAGATAATTGTTCACCAACCGTTCTTACTCTACGGTTAGAAAGGTGGTCGATATCATCAATCTCTGCTTTTGAGTTGATTAGCTCGATCAAATATTTAATGATAGTTATAATATCTTCTTTGGTCAAGACTTGCTTGTCCATTCCAATATCAAGTCCTAATTTTTTGTTCATTCGGTAACGACCAACCTCACCTAGGTTATAGCGTTGGTCTGAGAAGAACAATTTGTCAATAATACCTCTTGCCGTTTCCTCATCGGGCGGTTCAGCGTTACGCAATTGACGATAGATGTGCTCTACAGCTTCTTTCTCAGAGTTTGTAGGGTCTTTTTGCAAAGTATTATGAATAATTGCATAATCAGACTGTGCATTGTTCTCTTTATGTAAAAGAATTGTTTTTACATCGGCCTCCATGATTTCATCGATATGTTCTTTTTCAAGGATGGTATCACGGTCCAAAACAATTTCGTTTCGTTCAATGGAAACGACTTCGCCAGTATCTTCGTCAACAAAATCTTCGTGCCAAGTATTCAATACACGGGCAGCTAATTTTCTGCCCAAAACCTTTTTCAGCCCTGCCGCAGAAACCTTGATTTCTTCAGAAAGGTCGAATATTTCAAGAATATCCTTATCCCGCTCAAAACCGATGGCCCTGAACAAGGTAGTAACAGGTAATTTTTTCTTTCTATCGATATAGGCATACATGACACCATTGATATCGGTTGCGAATTCTATCCAAGATCCTTTGAAAGGAATAACCCTAGCAGAATACAATTTGGTTCCATTGGCATGAAAAGATTGTCCAAAGAATACACCTGGAGACCTGTGTAACTGAGATACCACTACACGCTCGGCACCATTGATAACAAAAGTACCACTTGGAGTCATATATGGTATTGTGCCTAAGTACACATCTTGCACAATAGTCTCAAAATCTTCATGTTCGGGATCAGTACAGAATAATTTTAATCGTGCCTTAAGAGGAACGCTATAGGTAAGGCCACGTTCAATACATTCTTGAATTGAGTATCGTGGTGGATCAATGAAATAATCGAGAAATTCCAATACAAACTGGTTACGTGTATCTGTTATCGGAAAATTTTCCATGAAGGTGTTATATAAACCTTCATTACCCCTCTCGTCAGATTTAGTTTCAAGTTGAAAGAAATCTTGAAACGATTTGATTTGAATATCTAAGAAATCTGGATATGCCGGGGTGTTCTTAGCGGATGCAAAATTTATTCTTTCAGTAGTGTTTTTGGACATCTATGGACAGTATTATGATCGTGAATACTAGATAGGTGGTATATGACTTTATATACGGTATACATAAAAAGGCTTAGGTCTAGCTTCGCCCACGGGCGAAAAAAGACCTAAACCAAAGTGATATGGTTGTTGCTATTATTTAAGCTCAACTTCAGCTCCTGCTTCTTCCAATGATTTTTTAATTCCTTCGGCCTCGTCTTTAGAAACACCTTCTTTAACAGGTTTTGGTGCAGCATCAACGATGTCTTTAGCATCTTTCAACCCTAAGCCGGTCAATTCTTTTACCAATTTAACAACTGCCAATTTAGAAGCACCTGCGGCTTTCAAAATTACGTCGAATTCGGTTTTCTCTTCTGCGGCTTCGCCTGCTTCGGCACCACCACCACCGGCAGCAACAGCAACTGCAGCAGCAGCTGGTTCAATACCGTATTCATCTTTAAGTATGTTAGCTAATTCGTTAACCTCTTTTACGGTCAAGTTAACCAACTGTTCTGCGAAATCTTTTAAATCTGCCATTTTTCTATCGTTTAATAAATTTTAAAATATAATTGTTCTAGTGCGTACTTATTTTTGTGATAATGTTTTAAGAATCCCTGCGAGTTTTCCACCTCCAGATTTAAGTCCAGAAATAACATTTTTGGCAGGTGATTGCAACAATCCTATAACCTCACCAATCATTTCTTCTTTAGACTTAATATCTATCAAAGCATCAAGGTTTTCATCGCCAATATATATGGACTCTTGAACAAAGGCTCCTTTCAAGAAAGGTCTATCTGACTTCTTTCTGAATGTTTTAATAAGTTTCGCGGGAGCATTTGCTGTCTCTGCAAATAACAACGATGTATTGCCTTTTAAAACTGAAGGAAGATCCCCGAATTCTTTATCGGAAGCCTCCATAGCCTTAGCTAGCAAGGTATTCTTGACCACGGCCAGTTTAATGTTAGCCTTGAAGCACGCCCTTCTCAAATCAGAAGTGGTCGTTGCGTTCAAGCCCGATATATCAGCCAAATAAATGGTTGAACTTTCGGCCAACTGAGCAGTCAAATCTTCTATAACGTTTGCTTTTTCTTGTCTTGTCATAATCTAATTTTTAGCTACCCAGCAATTAAACTGATTTAGGATCTAATTGAACACTTGGGCTCATCGTACTCGACATAAAGATGCTTTTCATATAAACACCCTTTGAGGCGGTAGGTTTAAGTTTGTTCAAAGTATCTAACAATTCCTTTGCATTGCCAGCGATTTTATCGGCCGAAAAAGAGGCTTTTCCTATCGCAGCATGTACAATACCGGTTTTGTCAACTTTAAAATCAATTTTACCTGCCTTAACTTCGGATACCGCTTTAGCTACATCCATAGTTACAGTACCTGTTTTTGGATTGGGCATTAAACCTCTAGGACCTAAAACCCGGCCTAGGGGACCTAATTTTCCCATTACACTTGGCATGGTGATGATGACGTCTACATCAGTCCAGCCGTTTTTAATTTTATCCAAATATTCATCTAGCCCAACAAAATCGGCACCGGCCTCTTTGGCCTCTGCTTCTTTATCTGGGGTTACCAAAGCCAAAACCTTAACATCTTTACCGGTTCCGTGAGGTAAGGTTACCACACCGCGTACCATCTGATTTGCTTTTCGTGGGTCTACCCCTAACCGAACCGCTAAATCTACAGATGCATCAAATTTTGTATTGGTTATTTCTTTAATTAAAGCTGAAGCTTCATCTACCGAATAGAGCCTATCTTTCTCTATTTTGCCGCGAGCTTCCTTTTGCTTCTTTGTTAACTTTGCCATTTAAATTGCTATTTAAGAATTAAAAAGGACGTTTACCGGCGACCTTCATACCCATTGAACGTGCGGTACCTGCAACCATACTCATAGCCGACTCGACGGTAAAAGCGTTAAGATCCACCATTTTATCTTCTGCTATGGTCTTAATTTGGTCCCAGCTTACGCTGCCTAATTTTACTCGGTTCGGTTCGCCAGATCCTTTTTTAATCTTAGCTGCTTCCATCAATTGAACTGCCGCTGGCGGTGTTTTTACGACAAAATCGAACGACTTGTCTTTATATACCGTGATAACCACCGGCAATACTTTGCCCGGTTTGTCCTGTGTACGCGCATTGAACTGCTTACAGAACTCCATGATGTTTACCCCGGCAGCACCTAAGGCGGGTCCGACCGGTGGCGATGGATTCGCTGCACCTCCCCTAACTTGTAGTTTAACTACTTTACCTATTTCTTTTGCCATTGTTTAAAATTAAATTTAAAGTGTGTTCACGGGAAGCAACACAACTTTTATATATGTAACAATTATACTCTCTACTTAAACTTTTTCAACCTGCATATAGCTCAATTCCAATGGGGTTTTTCTTCCGAAAATCTTAACCATTACCTCGAGTTTGCGTTTTTCTTCGTTGATCTTCTCTACTGTACCATTAAAACCATTGAACGGCCCGTCAATTACTTTAACAGTTTCACCAAAAACGAAAGGAATAGCCACACTGTCAGTATTCACCGCCAATTCATCCACTTTTCCTAGCATTCGGTTCACTTCAGACTTTCGTAACGGCACGGGATCCCCTCCTTTGGTTTCTCCCAAAAATCCGATAACATTGGTGATCGAACGTATAATATGGATCATTTCACCGGCCAAATTGGCCTTGATCATAATATAGCCCGGAAAGTACACCCTTTCCTTATTGATTTTTTTGCCATTTCTAATCTGCACCACCTTTTCGGTAGGCACCAAAACCTCTTCTAAATAATCTGAAAAACCATGCCGCTCTACCTCGCTTTCAATATACCCTTTGATTTTATTCTCTTGGCCACTGACTGCTCGTACCACATACCATTTCTTTTCCAATACTTCTGACATAGGGCTTGGCTTAATTTAAAACGTTGTCGAAATATAATCGAATCAATTTACTAAAAACACTATCAACTCCCCAGGTTGCCAAGGCGAACAAAACGCTAAACACGGCAACGATTACCATAAGGTTGGTAGATTCGGCCCTTGGAGGCAGACTTACGTTATTTCTGAGTTCTTCAATCGATTCTTTTATATAAGTCAACATAATATTAGTTTTCTTTTAAAAGCTAAAGCATTTTGCTTCGACCTGCCGAGCCATTATCGTCTGGCTCAAGACTATTTCAATTTGTCTGTCAATGTGGTTCGATGACTTCACTCGACTTGGATCCTTAGGACCTTCATCTCAGATTAGAGACTTCCCTCGACCACGCTCATGATAAACTTCTCGTCTCGCTGGCCTTACTTTTTCTTCAGCACGGGAGGAGAGACTCGAACTCCCGACACCTGGTTTTGGAGACCAGTGCTCTACCAACTGAGCTACACCCGTTTATAATTACGTTTAAAGGTATCCCACTTTTAGCGGGACACCCTTAACGCAATTTATAGATTAAATGATTTAGTCTAAAATCTTGGTAACTTGACCAGCACCTACTGTTCTACCACCTTCACGAATTGCGAAACGTAGACCAACACTTAATGCGATTGGAGACAATAGATCAACAATGATAGTAAGGTTATCACCAGGCATAACCATTTCAACTCCACTTGGAAGGTTAATAGTACCAGTTACATCGGTAGTTCTTACATAGAACTGTGGACGATAGTTATTGTGAAATGGTGTGTGACGACCACCTTCTTCTTTTTTAAGGATATAGACCTCAGCTTCGAACTTTGCATGTGGCTTAACAGAACCTGGCTTGCAGATTACCATTCCTCTTTTAATTTGTGATTTATCGATACCTCTCAAAAGGATACCAACGTTATCACCGGCTTCACCTCTGTCCAAAATCTTGCGGAACATCTCAACACCGGTAACTGTAGAAGCCAATTTTTCAGCTCCCATACCGATAATATCAACGGCGTCTCCTGTATTGGCAACACCGGTTTCAATACGCCCAGTTGCTACAGTACCACGACCAGTAATCGTGAAAACGTCTTCAACAGGCATTAAGAAAGGCTTATCAACATCTCTAGTTGGCATTTCGATCCACGAATCAACTGCCTCCATTAACTGCATTACAGTATCAACCCATTTTTGCTCACCGTTCAAGGCGCCAAGGGCAGAACCAGAAATCACAGGCCCATTATCCCCATCGTACTCGTAGAAAGAAAGCAATTCTCTAACTTCCATTTCAACAAGCTCCAATAGCTCTTCATCATCGACCATGTCAACTTTGTTCAAGAAAACTACGATTCTTGGAATACCTACCTGACGACCTAATAGGATGTGCTCACGAGTTTGTGGCATTGGTCCATCGGTAGCCGCAACAACCAAGATAGCACCGTCCATTTGAGCGGCACCCGTAACCATGTTCTTTACATAATCCGCGTGACCCGGACAGTCAACGTGTGCATAATGACGATTTGCCGTTGAGTACTCAACATGCGATGTGTTGATGGTTATACCTCTTTCTTTCTCTTCAGGGGCGTTATCGATAGAATCGAAGCTCCTAATTTCAGAAAGTCCTGCGTTTGCCAATACCGTAGTAATAGCTGCAGTCAATGTTGTTTTACCGTGATCTACGTGTCCAATAGTACCTATGTTCAAGTGTGGTTTGGAACGATCAAAATTTGCCTTTGCCATTTTTAATGAATTTTAACCTTATGTTTATATTAGTGTGTGTGTACAAATTATTAAATTTCGAGCCAACGACGGGAATTGAACCCGTGACCTCTTCCTTACCAAGGAAACGCTCTACCCCTGAGCTACGTCGGCGTAAAGTGTTTAACATCTTCATCCATTAAACGAATCTCTGGATGAGATTCCTGCCTTCGCAGGAATGACATATTTCAGCCAATATTGAGCGAATCTAGATTTCCCAAAATCGCTCTGGATAAACTACTCACCCTAAACTGAGCTTGATAATTATCCTTAGAGCGGGAGACCGGGTTCGAACCGGCGACATTCAGCTTGGAAGGCTGACGCTCTACCAACTGAGCTACTCCCGCATTTATAAGCCTGAACTACATTCAGACGTAAAGGTGGGGAGAGCAGGATTCGAACCTGCGAAGACGTAGTCAGCAGATTTACAGTCTGCCCTCGTTGGCCGCTTGAGTATCTCCCCTCAAACATTATATGTAAGAACTTTCTTAATAATAAGAGCCGATAGAGGGACTCGAACCCACGACCTGCTGATTACAAATCAGCTGCTCTAGCCAGCTGAGCTACATCGGCCTAGACTACTTTTTTACGCATAAAAAAGTCCGCTATTTCTAACGGACTGCAAATGTAGATATTTATTTGTTTAATCAAAACAAAATTCAGAAAATTTTAATCAAGCTTGCACTCGAAGTTTTTCCTTACGTTTAATAAGTTTACGCTCTAGTGAACTGCATGCAGAATCAACAGCTTCTTCAAACGATTTGCATTGTTTTTTGACCACAAAATTATCCTTAGGTACGTTTAATTTTATTTCTACAATCTTATTCTCCTTAGAACTAGTGTTTTCAACCTTTAGAAAAACATCGGAGCTGATAACCTTATCATAAAAAGTTTCCATTTTATCCAAACGATTTTGAATGAAATCCATAAGTTTTACATCGGCATTAAAATTGACCGATTGTGCATGTACTTTCATAGGCTATAGGTTTTAGATTAAAAAAAGTTAAACGCTCAAAGTTTATTTTTACTTCTTGGATGTGCCAAAGCATGTGCTTTTTTTAGCTCGGCTATACTATTATGGGTATACACCTGTGTCGATGCCAAACTTGAATGACCCAATAATTCTTTTACCGAATTTAAATCTGCACCCTTGTTCAACAAATGTGTTGCAAACGTATGTCTTAAAATATGGGGGCTCTTTTTAAATTTTGTCGACACCTTACTAAAATACCCATTTATAATTCTATAAACAAAAGTTGGGTACACTTTATTGCCTTTACTTGTCAAAAAAACATAGCTATCGTCATTTAATGAATTTAGCATTTTTCTTTCATTTAAATAAATTTCCAATATGCTTTTTGTAGAAGGCAATATCGGCAAAAGCCGCTCTTTGTTTCTTTTCCCTATAACTTTAAGAATACCAACCGCTAAGTCTACATTTTTTATCTGCAAGTTGATTAGTTCTGCCCTTCGAATACCAGAGGTATACAACAATTCTATTATAAGTTTATCACGAACCCCTTCAAAACTATTTTCGAACGGAATTTCCTTCAAAATTTGCTCCATTTCTAGTTCCGAAAATGGCACCTCTATCTTTTTTGAGGTTTTCAACGCGCGATGCTTTACTAATGGGTTTGAGTCATTTTCACCAATTCGTTGCATAAATTTAAAATAGGCCTTTAAGGAAGCTATCTTGCGGTTTATGGATCTATTCGAAATCCCGGAATTTACCAATTCAACCACCCAACTTCGGACCAAAGTATAGTCCACCTTGTCAATTGAAGCCAAATCATACGTATGTATGCAGAATTTTTGAAAAGCTTCAACATCATTTTGGTATGCATTGACCGTATGTGAAGAATATTTTTTTTCTAAAGCTAAATACGATATGAATGCTTCAAGGCCCATGTAACAAAGTTACAAAAGATGTTGTGCCCTGGTGAAATAAAAAAATCCCATCGTAAAGATGGGATTTTAAGTTTTATACGGTTATCTAATCTAATGGATCTAAATTTCTTCTTTATCTCTTAAACCTTGAATATACTGTGCTTTTTGTATCTGAGCTCTTCGCTCGACAGAGGGTTTTGAAAATTGTTGACGTTTGCGCAACTGCCGCATTGTACCTGTCTTATCGAACTTACGCTTAAATCGCTTTAAAGCTCTATCGATGTTTTCTCCTTCTTTTATTGGTATTATTAACATGGGCTACAACCTCCTTTCTTTATGATTAGGGCTGCAAAGATAAAAACATATTTACATTTTACAACCAAATACTTATAAATATGTTTTTTAATTTTCTAAAGGTGTGCGGTATTCTTTTTTATCAATAACAATCTTCGCGATAATCTCTTTGAGAATCTCTGAAGTACCACCACCAATAGGGCCTAGTCTGCTATCTCTGAATAAACGCGCCATCGGATAATCTTCAATATACCCGTAACCGCCCAAAAACTGAAGGCACTCATACACTACCTTATCGGCCATTTCGGTAGATTTTAGTTTAGAAATGGTCGCTTCTCTAACTACATATTCACCCCTGTCCATTTTATACGCAACACTGTAATTATAATGTTTGCAAATTTCCAAATCGGCATGTAAATCTGCAATACGATGGCGCAAGGCCTGGTATTGGTTAATTGGCTTGCCAAATGTTTCGCGCTCCGACATATACTGCATGGCATACTCTAGGGCGTATTCTGCCCTTGCATGGGCATTGATACCCATAATTAATCGCTCTAAAGAAAAAGCTTCCATAATGAAGGTAAACCCTTTCCCTTCTGTGCCCATAAGATTCGTAGCCGGCACAACGACATTATCAAAGGCCAACTCGGCGGTATCTGAGGCCCGCCAGCCCAATTTATTCAATTTGTTTCGAGTAACCCCTTTGCTTTCTAGATCTACAATAAAAATGCTTACTCCCTTGTTGCCAGCCGATGGATCAGTTTTTGCGGCCAGAATCACATAATCGCCATAAACTCCGTTGGTTATAAAAGTTTTAGATCCATTAATGATATAGGTATCGCCTTTTTTAGTGGCAGTAGTTCGCATACCGGCTACATCGCTTCCGCCGAAGGGTTCTGTGACCCCTAAACACCCGATTTTATGACCGTTAACGCTAGGAATCAAATAGTTCTTCTTTTGAACTTCATTGCCGTTTTTATTGAGATGGGTCATGGCAAGGTAAGCATGTGCCCAAATAGCAGCGGCAAATCCGCCGGAATTTATCTTTTGAAGTTCTTCTAGCAAGATTAAGGTGTAGAATAGATCAAGACCTAGGCCGCCATATGATTCGGCTGTCGCCAAACCAAAATAGCCCATATCACCGAACTTTTTCCAAATAAAGCGATCAATAGTGCCTGTTTTTTCCCAGTTGTCGATATGTGGTACAACTTCTTTCTGTAAAAAATCTTGAAAACTCTTTCTAAACAGTTGATGTTCTTCACTGAAGTACATACTTTTCATAGCAAATTTTTATAGCGACAAATATAGCGTTAATCTATCTATCTTATCGGTAGGGAAGTTTTCAATAGTACTTAATTCGTCGAACGAATTGATACCGCCGTTCAAATTCCTATACGAAACGATACTTTCGGCCACTGCCCTAGAAATATAGACCAATTTGGCAATATCATATGCAGAAGCCTCATTAATATTAATCTTTTCAATTTCGGGAATACTTAGTAATTTAAACCGTTCTAAGGTTCTGGCAGCCACGTCTGCTTCGAGTCCATATACATCATTTAACTGCTCTACGACCAAAAAACCACCCAAACGATCCCTGAATTTGACTATTCTTGCCGAAAGTTTATCACCAATGCCGTTAACGCTCTTTAATTGTTCGGCAGAGGCAGTATTGAGGTCTTGTACAGTAAGGGTATTCACTACTTGTTTCTCATTGGGTGGATATACTCTTTCATTAGACTGCCTAGGTGGTTCAACCTCATTGCCGCCTTTATTTTGAGTCCATTCCGGAAATTGGAAATAGGGTGAAATAGCATGGAGCAAAGAATCTGATATTCTGGTTACCTCTTGAAATTCTTCGGATGAATTCGCAAATTTATTTTGAGTCCGATAGGCATGTAGCCTATCGATTTCTTCATTGGACATGCCCAAGGTATAGCCTTTATAATCTGTTATAAAATTGGGATTAAAAGGAAATATTTTAATCGTATCTTTTTGCAAAACCTTCTGTTTCAACGATTCTATTTCGGCCTGAATTTCTCGGTCAACTGAGAAAGAATTCTCACTTATCTCAGGTGAATAGGTGCGGTAAACAAAATAACCTACTTGCAAAAACACAATAAAAAGCAGCAAAAAGAAAATCCCACTTCGTTCTTGTTTATTGAACCTGAAGTGGGATTTGAACTTTTTCAAAATTATACTTTTCTATTTATACACCTCATCTATGGCGTGAAGATAACGGGAAAGACTTTTCTTCACTTTAGGAAACAAGATTAGCAACCCTACCATATTTGGAAAAACAAGTGCCAAAATCATAGCATCTGAAAACTTGATTACCGCATCTAGTGTTGCGGCAGCGCCAATAACCACAAACAAAAGAAACATTACCTTATATACCAAATCTGCCATTTTGCCTCTTCCAAAAAGATACTTCCACGATTGTAGCCCGTAGTACGACCAAGAGATCATTGTTGAAAAAGCGAATAAGATAATAGCAAGGGTCAGTACATATCTAAAACCAGGTATGACTGAATCGTAAGCCATAGAAGTTAAATCGACACCTCCGATATAGGCACCGGTATCGTTTAACAAAACGGTGCTACCTACAGCATTACCGTAGTCGAAAGCACCTGCGTCCATATTAAAGAAAATTATGACCAAGGCTGTCATGGTACAAATGACCACGGTATCAATAAAAGGTTCTAACAATGCCACAATACCTTCACTGGCAGGATATCGGGTTTTCACCGCAGAGTGGGCAATAGCAGCTGAACCAGCACCCGCCTCATTAGAGAAAGCCGCCCTTTGGAACCCTACGATAATGACCCCGACGATACCTCCCAATCCTGCTTCAGGGGTAAATGCGCCAGAAAAAATCATCGAAAAAGCATCCCCGATATACTTGATGTTGGCAAAAATGATGACCAAAGATGCAATCACATAGATACCGGCCATAAACGGTACTATTTTCTCGGTGACACTAGCAATCTTTTTGATACCCCCTATAATTACGATACCTACCAAAATCGCCAAGATTACCCCAATGATAACCCCTGTTGCCCCACCTTCCAAATTGAACATTGTGGTTAGCTGCACCGCGGCCTGATTCGATTGAAATGCATTTCCACCACCAAAAGAAGCCCCTACGCAAAGTATTGCGAAGATTCCTCCCAACACCTTTCCAAGACCTTTCATATTACCCTCAGCAAGTCCTTTTGACAAATAGTACATCGGCCCACCGTATACAGTCCCGTCTGGCCCAACATCTCGATATTTAACGCCCAATGTACATTCTACAAACTTGGTGGACATACCTATTAAACCACAAACGATCATCCAAAAGGTGGCCCCGGGTCCGCCTAATGCTATTGCAACTGCTACACCCGCAATATTTCCAAGACCTACCGTACCTGATACCGCGGTAGCGAGTGCTTGGAAATGGCTTACCTCGCCTTCTTCACTCTCATCTTTGATGGTATCTGGAATATCACCATCTTCGGTCATATGGAGTTGAACCTTTTCCAGGCCATATTTTTCTATTTCGTCATATTTACCTCTAACAACACGAATGGCCAAAGGAAACTTGGTTATGCTCGGAAATTTAAAATAAATGGTAAAGAAAGTTGCACCAATGATAAGTAGTATCAACACAATGGGTAAATTGTAACCACCTATATGGACAGGAGTTAGGATTAAGCCTTCCCACCACACGGCAAATGGCATAAATGCGTCGTTAACCTTTTCATCCAAACCTTTCTCAACTACCTCTTGTGCAAATGTCATAAAGGGAAGAAATATTGCTAATACCGCTAAAAGAATTCGCTTGATCATATGGTCTATTTTAGTTTTTGAGTTAGGTTGTTTTGTTTGTTGCCCGACAATATCGAAAAAATAAGCTTTACTATCAAATATAAATGTTGAAAACACTCGAGGTAAAATTACCCTATATGAAACATCTCGTTCAATTTCCTGATTTGCTCTGGTCTACCCAACACTATTACCTTGCTTTTTGGCTTGAGCTGCATGTCTGCTTCAGGGTTTATTATATAGGTACCGTCTGGTTCAATATACCCAATGATCGTACACCCTGTTTTTCTACGCAAGTCAAGTTCCCTTAAAGAGTTGTAATTGCCC
>JBATIN010000471.1:0-10872 GCA_049667765.1 Flavobacteriaceae bacterium | reverse complement strand
TTCAATCGCTTTGTCGAAAGCAGGTTTAAAATGTTTGTTTTTGATTTTTGAAAAAGGTGCGGTATCGAATTTCTGTAAAAGGGGATTCATTTGTTAGTATTGAGATTTTAGATTTGAGTATTGAGAAAGGTTCTGAACTGCGCTCGAAATGACTGTATAAATTCCTGCTACTACTTACTGCGTACTGATTTAGCTCCCTCAATAACCTTCTGTTTCAAGCCCTCTTTGTACAAAATGATTTTATCAAGGACGCATTTATCAGAACTTCCAATAATTTGGGCCGCAAGGATACCTGCATTTTTGGCTCCGTTTAAAGCCACGGTTGCGACAGGAACTCCTCCGGGCATTTGTAGTATGGATAAAATAGAATCCCATCCATCAATAGAGTTTTTGCTTTTTACGGGTACGCCGATTACAGGCAAGGGGCTTAAGGAAGCTACCATTCCTGGAAGGTGTGCTGCACCTCCGGCTCCGGCGATAATGACCGAATAGCCGTTGGTATGCGCATTTTTACTGAAATCGAACAATTTTTCGGGGGTTCGGTGGGCCGAGACAATGTCGACATCTACCTCAATATCGAATCCTTTTAGTATATCAATTGCTTCTTGCATTACGGGCAGGTCGCTGGTGCTTCCCATAACTACGGCTACTTTGCTCATATTATTTACTTATTACTTTAATCGTTTCCTTTACTTGTTGCGCTATCCGCCTTGCCTCTGAAACATCTTTGTGAACTATAGTCACATGACCCATTTTCCTGAAAGGCCGAGTCTGTTTTTTTCCGTAAATATGAGGCGTTACCCCATCCATTTTTAAAATGGTATCGAATTTCTCATAGACCACATTTCCGGTATGGCCTTCGGCGCCCACTAAGTTGACCATAACCCCGGCAACCTTACTAGCGGTATTCCCCAAAGGAAGGTCCAAAATGGCCCTGATATGTTGCTCGAATTGATTGGTATAACTGGCTTCAATGCTGTAGTGACCGCTGTTATGGGGTCTTGGCGCGACTTCGTTTACCAGGATCTTATCGTCTTGGGTCAAAAACATTTCAACGGCCAATAAGCCTATATGTTGTATTTTTTCGGAAACCTTAAGCGCTATTTCTTGTGCTTTTTGGGCTACTTTATCATCGATCCTAGCTGGACATATAACGTATTCTACTTGATTTGCCTCGGGGTGGAATTCCATTTCTACTACAGGGTAGGTTTTAACATCACCACTAACACTTCTGGCAACAATGACCGCAAGCTCGTTTTTAAAATCGATCATGTCTTCGGCGATACATTCCCCAGGGGGTAGGCCGTTTAGATCTTCAAGTTTTCTTACCACTTTCACGCCTTGGCCGTCGTAGCCGAACTGGGCCGCTTTCCAAATGAACGGAAAATGCATGCCGCCGTTGGCGATACTGTCCTCGATTTCGCTTAAATATGCAAAACGGTGAAAATCGGCCGTGGGAATGCCCTTATCTACATAAAAGAGCTTTTGTTTGGCCTTATTCTGTATAATACGAAGAGCCTTGGTTGGGGGAAATACTTTCTTGCCTTCACTTTCCAGTTTTTCCAAGGCATCAAGATTTATGTTTTCTATTTCAATGGTCAGTACATCTACATTTTTACCAAAAGCAATTACGGTATTGAAATCCATAAGGTCGCCCTTAACGAATTCATCGCAGGCAATTTTGCAGGGGGCTTCGTCAGAGGCATCCAGAACCTTGGTGCGAATGTCCCATTTTCTTGTTTCGTACAACATCATTTTACCGAGTTGCCCTCCGCCTAAAATTCCCAATGTAAATTTGGTCGAAAAATATTCCATAGTGAATTCTTGTGCCTTGATTTAAGGTTGTTCGGTAAAAATACAGCTAAATCTCAAAACCCTCTACATCTCTTGTTAAAAGAGAAATCAAATTGGTATATTTGACGCCCTAAGCGAATTAAAAAACATCCGTTGATAAAACTTCACGATAAATATTTTAAACCTTATTTAAAGGAAGCCGAAATACAAGCGGCGGTTAAGGCCGTAGCCGAAAAAGTGGCAATGGATTATAAAAACGAAACGCCTATTTTTGTTGGGGTGCTGAACGGGGCCTTCAAGTTCGTTTCTGATTTTTTATCCTATTACCCTTACCCTTGCGAGGTGTCTTTTGTCAAACTCAGTTCGTATCAAGGGCTCACCAGCACAGGTATTGTTGAAACGCTATTGGATCCGCCCGATAATATTTCGGGCCGAAGTGTGATTATCCTAGAAGACATCATCGATACCGGTCGTACCTTGAAAGAATTGGTTCAGCTTTTTGCGAATACCAATGTGAAAGAATTCAAAATAGCAAGCCTTTTCTATAAATCGGAAGTATATAATGGAGAATTTACCATCGATTACTTCGGAATCGAGATACCGAATAAATTTATTGTCGGCTATGGCTTAGATTACAAAGAATTAGGTCGAAATCTTAAAGAAGTTTACCAACTAAACCAAAAACATATGATAAATCTTGTGTTATTCGGAAAACCTGGGGCCGGTAAAGGTACTCAGGCCGAATTTCTAAGGGACCAATACAATCTGAAACATATTTCTACGGGCGATCTTTTCCGCTTTAACATGAAAAACGATACCGAGTTGGGCAAATTGGCCAAATCGTATATTAACCGCGGAGATCTCGTACCCGACGAGGTGACGATCAAAATGTTGGAAGATGCCGTGGATAAGAACCCTGATGCAAGCGGATTTATTTTTGACGGTTTCCCTCGTACCACCGCCCAAGCCAAAGCCCTTGACAAATTTCTCGCCACCAAGGATATGAAAATAGATGCCACCATCGCACTCGAAGCCAATGATGAGGTGTTAATAAAACGCCTTTTAGAACGTGGTAAGGTCAGTGGTAGAACCGATGACCAAGATGAAGCCAAGATCCGTAACCGATTTGATGAATACAATCAAAAAACGGCTCCTTTACAAGCGTATTACGAGGCACAAGGCAAGTTTCATAGCGTTAACGGTATTGGAGCGATAGATGAAATAACTTTTCGATTGGGGAAGGTAATCGAGGAACTGTAAAGGTAAATTAAAAGCTAGTTTTGTGGTCTAAAACTACTGTGGATATCAAGCTTAACATACTACTGTTTTGCTTTCTTATTATATTTTTTGGATGCTTTTTAACAAAAAATGGTCATTCCTTTTTTTGATACATTGGTTACATGAAAGAAGAAGTCATTGGTACAAAAGAGGTTTTCAAGAGCTGTTTTTTCACAGGATGTTTGGCGACACTTTTTTTGCTGCTCGTTTTAATAGGGTATTTGATTTACATCTTCTTTATTGACGATACTTTGCCTACCTAATTCCTGCTAAATACTATAAAATTGAGTAGGTAAGGAACCTTGATATAGGTGCTTACCGGACCCAAACGCATTACCGTTTTTTAATCACAGGTTTGATCCTACGTTTTGCGTACTTTTGCCAACAGCCAACAGCCAACAGCCAACTAATAACGAACAATCTTAAGTTTATGACCGAAGGGAATTTTGTTGATTATGTCAAAATTAAGGCCGAATCGGGTAATGGGGGCAAAGGATCGGCGCATTTGCATCGCGAAAAATACATCACCAAAGGTGGCCCCGATGGCGGCGATGGTGGCCGGGGTGGACATGTGATCATTAGGGGAAATCAAAATCTATGGACCTTGGTCAATTTTAAGTTCAAGAAGCATTTTAAGGCAGGTCACGGCGAGCATGGTAGTAAACAACGTAGTTCTGGGGCCGAAGGTGAAGACGTGTATATGGAAGTGCCCTTGGGAACGGTAATCAAAAATCCTGAAACAGAAGAAGTATTGTTCGAGATCACCGAACATGGTGAAGAGAAAATACTTATTGAAGGCGGTATGGGCGGGCGTGGCAACTGGCACTTTAAAACACCCACTAACCAAACGCCACGATATGCGCAACCTGGAATTCCGGGACAAGAAATAGAGGTTATTTTAGAGCTTAAGGTCTTGGCCGATGTTGGTTTGGTAGGCTTTCCGAATGCAGGTAAATCGACCTTACTTTCGGTAGTAACCTCGGCAAAACCCAAAATAGCCGATTATGAGTTTACTACCTTAAAACCCAATTTGGGTATTGTGGAACATCGCGATTTTCAAAGTTTTGTTATGGCCGATATTCCCGGGATTATTGAAGGAGCCGCCGAAGGCAAAGGACTAGGCCATTATTTTCTAAGGCATATTGAACGTAACGCGACCCTTTTGTTTTTGATTCCTGCAGATAGCAATGATATCAGTAAGGAATATGAAATTTTATTGGATGAGCTACGACGATACAACCCTGAACTTTTAGATAAAGAAAGGTTGATATGTATATCAAAGTGCGATATGCTCGACGAAGAGCTCATTGGCGAAATGAGGAAAGAATTAGATCAAGATTTCAAAAATGTGCCCTATATGTTTATCTCTTCAGTTGCCCAAATAGGTCTTCAAGAATTAAAAGACCGGCTTTGGACCATGCTCAACAGTTAATCGAATACTGCTAAAAAACGGGAGTTAACGTTGTTTTTTTCTTTATTTTTAAAGAAATACACGGTCTATGAGACGCCTACTTATTGTATTTCCAGTTTTGTTATTTACTTCCTGCAACGCAGTTCGCGTTAATTATGACTACGACAAAGAGACCGATTTTTCTAGTTTCAATACGTATAACTATTACACTGAACTGAAAACCGGACTCAGCGAATTGGATGATAAACGCCTGTTCAAAGTTCTTGATATAGCACTGCAGTCCAAAGGTTTAGTTTTCTCCGAAGAACCCGATATTCTTATAAATATAGAGGGAAGATCTTATGAAACCCCACAAAATTCCTCCGTTGGCGTTGGGGTAGGTGGTATGGGCCGTAATGTAGGTGGCGGTGTTTCGGTCGGTATTCCAGTAGGCCGACCCAATTTAGAACGTATCCTTCAATTCGATTTTGTAGATGCTAAGAAGGATATGCTTTTCTGGCAAGCCATAAGTACAAGTTCGTTGAAGGAAGATTTACCGCCCGTGTTACGTGAACAAAAACTCCAAGAATTGGTGGATAAGGTATTGAAAAAGTATCCACCAAAGACCAAACATTAAACCGCCCGCTAATATTGGCTACTGGTTACTTTCTACTTCAACCCTAACCCCTTCACTATGACTCGAAAACTCTGGGGCGTACATGCTCTGAATGGTGGTTATGCCATTACTGAACGCGCCTGCATTGTTGACTCGTAAATCATATTCGAAGACATATACCCCTTTAGACAGATAGTCAAAAAAGAAGTTCGTGCTGGCATCCTTGGTGGCTTCATAATAACCGAGTCCGTCTTGCCATTTGTATTGCGAGAAAACGTTGATCGGCTCAAAACCGGCCGCTCGCATATCTTTCATGTGTACGAATTCCATATCACGGTCAGAGCGTAGTTCTATTCTAACCCGCACTAAGTCGCCCACTTTTACATTGGTTTTATTCGTTATTTCCGAAATCTCTTCTCCCGTATCTGTATTCTTTTTCAAGAACAGTTTTTTCTTTAATTTCAAAGGTGTTTCTGCGGATGTAATTTTATCCAAATCCTCGAAATACTGCCAGTATAAGGCGCCCCAGGCGATACCATTGCCTTTTTTACTGATTTGAACCTCTCCCATTTTCGGTTTGATTTCTTTTCCGTTCCACGCAGTTTTGTAATAACCTGTACCGGCTTCTACCTTTACATTTTCAAGTTTTTCGGGTTCAATTTTTTGCCCTCCAACAAGAACATCAACAGCATCGGTTATGGACAACCAATCACTACCTTGAAGTAATAAAGCATATACTGCTTCAGTGGTGGCCTTTGTGGTACTCCATTGGTTCGTCTGTTTGTTTTTAAGCAACCAAATTTTAAGATTGTCAACGGTCTTTATATTGTTTTCAATTTCCCCAAAAGCCTCGATCATCAAAGCTTGGGTCTCAATAGGGGCTTGATACCAAAACCAAGAGGCCGTATTCTCTTTCCAGTACATACCGAGTTCTTCGGAATTGATGCTGTTTTCGCGTAAAGACCTTAAAATCTTAGCGGAGGTTTTTGGATCATCCATTCTATGTAAGACTAAGGCTAGCATTCCTTTGGCATATAATCCTTTATTCATCCAATATTTCTGGGCTTGTCTTTGATAATAGGTAGTGATATCCTTTACTTTTTTGTTGGCGGGAACATCTTTAAAAAAGCTACGCATATACAAATAATGGATCTGTGTTTGGTTCAAATGATCGTCGTTAATATTAGCAACGGAACGTTTCATACGCTCATATTCGTTGACGAATTCGGCATCTAAATAGATAAGGGCGTTTTGGAGCATTTGCGCTTGGTCACTGAGCACGGCCGAAGCGACGTTAAGGTGTTTTAAATGCCCTATTCCAGAGACAATATGTTGCGTGATATATCTATTATCAGGACCGCCATTGAACCATGGCCATGCTCCTGAAGACTTTTGATTGTTCTTCAGTTTGTTTAAGGCATTGGTCTGTTCGTGTTTCATTTTATCCAAATTGAACAAGAGGGCAATTCGTTTTTTCTGTTCGGTTTCCGATTGTGCATCACGAAGCCAGGGCGTTTCTTGAATCAATAGGGACTTCAATTCTTCATTTTTTTCCAAATTGCTTAACAGGGCATCGGAATTTTGCCACTGCCGAAAGACTTCCTGAATTCTCGGATTGGAATTGGCGATATGGCTCGCCAGGGTATTCGCATAATACTTTGCAAAAGTCTGTTCGTTACATTCAAAGGGATATTCCATCAAATAGGGCAGGGCCTGTACTGCGTACCAGGCAGGGTTCGAGGTGATTTCAAGCGTCAGTTTATGGTGTTTGAGCGTACTCGAATCTTGTTGGCTAAGCGTATTCGAAGCCAACTTATCCAAAGTAAAGGTTTTGGTTTGGTTGCTACCCACCCACATCGGCAAGGTTTCGGTGACCAACATGCGGTTGCTCAAAACAGGAAGAAGATTTTGTTCTCCATCGCTGAAATCACCAGCTTTAGCAGTAATGGTATACTGTACGGCCTGAACACCTTGTGGAATTTTCAATCGCCACCAAACATTGGTGTTGCTCAATGAGTCGACATTAAAGGGAGCCCCCTTTAGCTCCCCCGAAAGGGGAGAACTCATTCTTAGTTCTTTTGAAATATCTTTGCCCGTTAACGCATCGACTAATTTTAATTTTGCTTGCCCTGAAAGTGTTATGTCGGTTAGGTTCGCAATTTTAGTGCTAATGACGATTTCATCGCCCTCCCTTAAAAATCGGGGAGCGTTCGGCATGACCATCAATTCTTTTTGGGTAACCGTCTGAAGGGTCGAGTAATTGCTTTGGAGCTCCTTGGTATGTGCCAATAATTGCAGGTTCCATTTCGTCAAGGCCTCTGGAGAGGTAAAGCTAAAGGTGACATTTCCTTCTTTGTCGGTTTGTAACTGAGGAAAGAAAAATGCGGTTTCTTGAAGGTTTTTACGAATCTGAACCGGCGATTTTTCAGTTTGTTCTATTGTACTTTCTTCAGATTGCTGATCTGGTGCAACTGGCGAGTTCAATTTATTTTCAACTTTATCGTAAAGCGCAGATGCCTCAGAAACGACCACGTCGTTCATAACCTCCATTTCAGGAGCTTCACTATCCATTCTGCCTGCCTTATTTTTGCTGGTTCGCATCAAGCCATTTGCATATCCTCTAATAGAATAGCTATTGCCAAAATAAAACCCGAACCAATTGAACGAGTCAAAGTATTGTGGGTCGTAACTGAAATGCGTATTGGTACTATTGTAGGTGCTAAATGAACCCGTACCGTAACTGTGAGAGGCATCGGTATATATCGATGAATAATACGTAGGTCGGTAAAGTGGGTTGAAACTCCAAGTGTGGCCTTTAAAGGCATCCAATGAGGCATCGTACATACTGGCCAAAAGTTCGGCGGAAACTTTTTCGCCTTTAGGGCCTTTTATTTTGAACGACCAAGTCTCTTCGGCGCCCGGTTTCATTTTGTCACGAAAGGTCAAGGTCTCAATTTCTAGGTCCGTTTTTGGGTAGGGTACGTAAATGAGCTGACTACCTGATCGGTAAGCGTTATAGGCAGAAAAACTATAGCTAATGGCAAATCCGCCCATATCGTCAGCGGTTACGGGTACCGTAAATGATTTTGAATCGTCGTTCAAATGGATCAAACGTGTATTGACAATTTTATTATCTTTTTCAACAAACACGGTAATGTTGAGGTCGTTCGCGCTGCTCAAAAGGGTGATTATGGCCTTGTCCCCTATGGTATACTCGTTTTTGTCAGTCTTGATCTGAAAAAGTTGGTTATCGGCCAATTTTTTATCATTAGGACTGAACAATGTAGTATGGGCCATGTCTTTGACAACTTGACCAAATTTGTCTTGGGCCTCTAATTCAATAAGGTATTTGCCAGACATCCACTTTTTAAGGTTGCCCATTTTTATTTCGGTCGATTCGGCGGTGTTGAAATCTGATTGCCAAACGAGCTCTCCTTTTTTCCATTGGGTAAAATCGTGCTCATTGGTAAAGGCATCGTGCGGGAACAATTCCTTGAATTCCTCCTTTGAAAACCCTTCATAATCTGGTGCTTCCCATGGGCGGTTGCGTAAAACCTGTTCAGGGGCCTGCAATTTGTACATTTTTAGGGTTCCCTTGGTGGCAACAAACTGTCCATTGAGATTTTTGGTAGAAATAGAAATCTTGGCGCCCTCTTTATCTTTGTCCATAGACTCAGGAAGCGCAATACTGGCCGTAAGTGCATGGTAACCTACGTGAACCGTGGTTGTGGTGCTGTGCGTTTCACCATTAATATCGGTGACATCGGCGGTTACTTCATAGCTAAAAGTTGGTAGGTCTTTTTTATCGGAAGTGCTTTCCGGTAGCGCCTTAAATTTTATTTCGTAATTGCCCGAAGCATCGGTTTTGGTCTCGCCATGCGCAATTTCTTGAGGGGCGGTATTTATATAAGGACGGTACCAATAATACCATCTTGGGTAGTAGACCACACGTTTTACACGGTAACTTACCTTGGCGTCGGTAATGGTGCTGCCGGCATAAGCCATGGCCGACCCAAGAACCGTAATACTATCATTTACCTTATAGGTTTCTGAAATCGGTTTAAAGCTGGTCTCGAATTTTGGACGTTTATATTCCTCGACCGAGAAATTTGTGCTTCCGTTCAAGTCTGATTTTTTTAAACTGACCTCCAAGGTGAAGTTTCCGGTAAGGCCTCCTGCGGGCAAGATGAATTCTCCTGAAAAAGAACCATATTCATTAGTCTTGAATTTTTGGACTCCAACTTCCTCATAATTTGCATTCTTCAAAAACACTTCGACTTCTTGATGCTCCATAATCGATGAACCATGGGTGTCAGACTGTACTAGAATACCCTTGAAGTAAACCGGCTGTCCAGGTCTATAGATACTGCGGTCGGTAAATAGAAATGCCGTATGGTCGACCGATGGGCTATTAGGGTTATACTTTTCGTTGAGATAAAAGTCCTTATACAATGCAGTTTCGTTTTTATGGGAAATTAGAATGTTGACATTGTTCCAATACTCCTCGGTCAGCGCTATGGAGACCGTGCCCATTTTATCGGTTATGAGCGTTTTTGTCTTTCGGGGCCCGTCGTATCTGAGTTGGTAATCGAAAGTGACATTGGCGCCTGAAATGGGTTCGCCATTATTTCGGTCAATGACCTGAAAGTTATGATGGGTAGAGGTTCGGGTCTCGACCAAGGCAAAATCGGTCACCTGTACTTCAGCATAGGCAAAGCTGCCATTTTTGTTCACTTCAGGTTCTGCCAAGAGGATATATTGGTCGTTTGGCAAGGGCGGCAAAAGTATCTCGGTGCTATGGTTTTGATAGTCGTTTTCATTTTTCAGGGTGGCCTCCCATTCTTTTACAAGAGGGAGTTTATTTATAAAGGCTAATTTCTTCGGATGTTCATAAAGTTTGTTCAATTGCTCCAACTTATTTTGGGAAACCTTCCGGGCCGAAAGCTTAAGACCGGAATAGTTTTTATAACCGACCAATATGCGGGAAGCCTTGTCAACAGGCAGCTGTTCTTCTACCGTAAGTTGAAGGTTTTGGGCAAGTAGCTGCGATTGTAAGGTCTTGCATTTTTCGGCACCTCGGCTATTTGGTTGTGTTGCAATGACCGATTCACAAATTTCCATGGCTTCTTTTAGTTTCCACTGGTGTTCTTCGGGCTGTGCTTTAGGATTGTAGCTATTGCCCCATTGGGTGTATAATTGGGCAATTTCATACCTATAGAGTGATTCGGCAGGTAAACCTTTTAGCGAAGTAGCCATGTTTTGTAGTACTTCCAAGAACTGCCTGTGCTTGTTTTCGAAAGTTGCATTTTTATGGGTGAAGAAAAGTCGTTCTATATCTGCTTCGGCCAAGGTATAGGGGTTGGAAGATGATATGTGAGCCCGCAAAATACTTTGATAGATTTCTAAGGCCCTCGCCTGCAAAGAGGTTTCGTCTGAACGGTCAATCTGCAAACGGGTGAAGGAGCCCAATTCACAAAGTAGTTCAGGATCATCTATTTCGAATTTATCTGCAGGGCGGGTGATGCTATTTTCATCACTTTTATAGAATTCCAATGCCGTGTGGGCCAAAAGATCGTACAAAAAAGGGCGATATTCCTCAGAATTCTTTTGCTTGTTCAAAATTGGGTCGAACTTCGAAACGGGAATTTGCTTCAACCCACTTTCGTTTTTTAAGGAAGCATCAAAGTGCGTACTAATTTCATTAAAAAGGGTGGTAAGATCCCAAGTTCTGAAATCGAGGGAGTCTATTTTAGTTTCCGTTTTGGTACGGTTATAGAACTGATATCGATTATTC
>JBATIN010000470.1:0-9312 GCA_049667765.1 Flavobacteriaceae bacterium | reverse complement strand
CATACCCACGATAACGCAAAATACCTTTTTCGCCATCTAAAAATGTTATAGCACTTTCACAGCTTCCTGTATTCTTGTATCCAGGATCAATAGTTATTAATCCATCAGTGTCAGACCGCAGTGTTTTTATGTCTATTGCGAGTTCATCTTCTGTCCCTTTAATGACTGGAAATTCATATGTTTTCCCGTTATATTCTAATGTTGCTTTATCTGACATTTTTATTGTTTTCTAATTATTCTATTCTTGTTAAATTTACGAAAAACGCCTAAAGTTCACAATTTAGTAATTTCATTTAGACATTTATTAACAGATCTGTTTTGTTTTGATAAATTGTAGCTGTTACACGGCCTTTAAGGTACTGTTACTTATAGAGTATAGGTCTCTGTAATATTGGTCTACCGATTTATCCCAAGTAAATCGCATGGCCTTTGCCTTAGATTGTAGTACTTGCCATTTTTCCGGTTCTTTTTGGTATATTTTCAAAGCTTGATCAAGCACTTTGACCATGTTCTTTATTTTTTCATCATAGGTTTTACCGTCAAAACAAAATCCATTTTTTAAATGCTGTACGGTATCTTTTAAGCCACCGGTATTGTGAACCAAACAAGGTACACCATTACGCATGGCCAACATTTGACTTATTCCACAGGGCTCGAACAAGCTGGGCATGAAATACAGGTTCGATTCAAGGTAAATAGAGTCAATCAAATCTTCGGATTGTCCATTGGTAAAAATAAAATTTGGGTACTTATAACTCATGTCTCGAAAAAGGGCTTCGTATTCTGGATCCCCGGTTCCCAGCAGCATAAATACCCCATTGGCCTTTTCCAATTTACTTAGAATTTTAACCAAAGCCTCAGGTGACCGCTTTAGAAAATAGAACTTTTGCTCTGTCAACCGTGCTACACTTGACATGATAAAATCAGGTGGGTTTTCAACATATTTCATTACTTTCTCCCCGGTATGTGCCAAAAAATCAGCTTTATATTTTTTTGATTCGTCCTGCAGCCAGTTAAAAAGGGCTTTTACCGTATTGCGATATATTTTTCCCTTTTCTGCTTGTCGGATGTTGTTGTAATTAGACCCGTTTAAAATACCGAATAAACGGCCTTCGTTATCGGCAGCCTGCAAATCTTTCTCCAAACTTTCGCCTCCGATAAACTCGGGAGGGGCACTGGGCTTCAAAACATCTTCTTTGTACGAAGGAGAAACAGTATGAACTGCATCCGCCAACCGGATACCTAGGGCCATTAGATTGATACAATCTTGATATCGATAATCCATCAACTTCGTAATATCGTACGTAATGTTCGGAAACCAATTGCCAATTGACGAATAGTTGTTCGCAAGAGGACGAATACCTTGAATAGCCAAATTGTGTATGGTATACACATACCGATATTTCTGCAATGATTTATATTCAGGGTGATAGGTCTTTAAAAACAAGAGCATGCTAGTATGCCAATCGTGCATATGAACAATATCCAATTCCCCGAACGCACCCATTTTTATAGCTTCTGCCACTGCCGTACAGAAAATGGTATACTTTATATTATCGGTAAAAAATGGCTCTTCGGGGTCATCATGATAAATATGTCCGATTTGCCCAGCTTGAATCTCAGGGTGGTGAATCACATAGTGATAAACATTCTTGAATTCTTTTTTCGGGGCGACCTCGTATAATTCGGCCGTATAGACCACACCCCTTAAATTGATGTTAAGCTTGGTCTTAAAGACGCCATTTTGATGCAAACGCGAATATGAGGGTACTACTACATGAGCCATATCGCCACGTTCCGAGATCTGTCGTGGTACATCTCTGACCACATCGCCCATTCCACCTGCTTTACATTTTGGAATTCCATCATTCTCAGCTGCTACAAAAAGGAATTTATTCATTTTAAGAATATTACTCGATTTACCACAAGATATGCATTTAGGGTAAAATAAGAAATGAACTTGGGCATAAAAAAATCCTTTCGCTACACTTTATTGTAACGAAAGGATTCTTTATGGGAATTTTATAAACTTAGCGACTTATTTTAAAAGCGTTTTGCTGTGGGTAATACGCCGTACTGCCTAATTCTTCTTCAATACGCAATAGCTGATTGTACTTTGCCATACGATCAGAACGGGAAGCCGAGCCAGTCTTGATCTGCCCCGTATTTAAAGCCACTGCCAAATCTGCAATGGTATTATCTTCGGTTTCACCTGATCGGTGTGACATCACAGAGGTGTATCCGGCATTTTTGGCCATGTTTACGGCCGCAATGGTCTCGGTCAAGGTGCCTATCTGGTTTACTTTAATCAAAATAGAATTTGCGATTCCTTTTTTAATTCCTTTCGAAAGTCGTTCCACATTAGTTACAAAAAGATCATCTCCTACCAATTGTACTTTTTTTCCGATTTTTTCGGTTAGTGATTTCCAACCATCCCAATCATTCTCATCCATTCCATCCTCAATAGATATAATTGGGTATTTTACGCTTAGATCGGCCAGATATTGAGCTTGTTGCTCTGAGGTTCTAACCAACCCTTTGTCACCTTCGAATTTAGTATAATCATATTTACCGTTCACATAAAACTCGGCTGCGGCACAATCTAATGCGATCATCACCTCATCCCCTAATTTGTATCCAGCCTTTTCAACTGCCTTGGCAATCGTATCTAAAGCATCTTCGGTACCCCCGGCCAAATTTGGTGCAAAACCACCTTCATCACCTACAGCGGTACTAAGTCCTCTATCATGTAAAACCTTTTTAAGGTTGTGAAAAATTTCGGTTCCCATTTGCATGGCATGCGAAAAGCTTTTAGCCTTGATCGGCATAACCATAAACTCTTGAAATGCTATAGGGGCATCTGAATGCGACCCCCCATTAATAATATTCATCATTGGCACTGGTAAGGTATTGGCGCTTACACCTCCAACATATCTGAACAAAGAGATACCTAGTTCGTTTGCAGCGGCCTTGGCCACCGCTAAGGAGACACCCAGAATTGCATTTGCACCTAATCTTGACTTATTGGCGGTGCCATCAAGTTCGATCATCATTTGGTCGATAAGGTTCTGCTCGAAAACCGACATTCCCAAAATCTCTTCAGCTATTTCATTGTTTACATTTGAGACTGCTTTGCTAACTCCTTTTCCCATGAAGCTTTTTCCTCCATCGCGCAACTCGACCGCTTCATGCTCACCCGTTGAAGCCCCAGAGGGAACAGCGGCCCTTCCCATTACTCCATTTTCGGTCACTACGTCGACCTCGACGGTAGGGTTGCCCCTTGAATCTAAAATTTGTCTTGCGTGAACACTTAATATAATACTCATTTGATATTTTTTAAATTGATTAGGATTGTTTATGTAAGGTACAAATATACGAAACGGCCCTTGTTTATGTTCAAGTTCGTAACGTGACTCCTGTAGAAATAACAAATTCTTAAACTATTGTATTTAAATTTGTGGAACCGCTTTGATCATTTCAAAAAACTGATCAAAAAGATAATCGGCATCATGTGGTCCCGGACTTGCTTCTGGGTGATATTGCACAGAGAAAACATCCTTATCTTTCATACGAATCCCCGCAACAGTCTTATCGTTTAGATGCACATGTGTAATTTCAATAGCCCTATTCGCTTCTGCCTCTTCCCTGTTGATCGCAAAACCATGGTTCTGCGAAGTGATTTCGCCCTTACCGGTAAGCAAATTCATGATAGGATGGTTAATTCCCCTGTGACCGTTATGCATCTTATAGGTTGAAATCCCATTGGCCAGCGCAATCACCTGATGCCCCAAACAGATGCCAAACAGCGGTTTATCACCAGCAATAATGGCTTTAGCAGTATTTATGGCATCTTTCAAAGGTTTTGGATCGCCGGGGCCATTTGATATAAAATAAGCATCAGGATTCCAAGAAGCCATATCTTCAAATGAACTATTGTAAGGGTAAACCTTTATATAGGCGCCTCGTTTCTCCAAATTTCTAAGAATGTTCTTTTTTATGCCTATATCCAAAGCAGCGATCTTGTAACTAGCATCTTCTTTACCATAAAAGTAAGGCTCTTGAGTACTTACTTTAGAGGCAAGCTCCAAACCTTCCATACTAGGCACTTGTTCTAGCTGAGCTTTTAAACTTTCAATATTATCTACATCGGTAGAGATAACAGCATTCATGGCACCTTGGTCTCTAATATAACCCACCAAGGCCCTGGTATCTACATCGGAAATGGCGAAAAGGTTGTTCTTATCTAAAAATTCTTGAAGACTCGCATCTGCGGATGGTCGAGAGTAATTGTAACTAAAATTTTTACAGATGAGTCCGGCGATTTTAATCGATTCAGATTCAACTTCATCAACATTAGTTCCGTAATTACCAATATGGGCATTGGTTGTTACCATTAACTGGCCAAAATAAGAGGGGTCGGTAAATATTTCTTGATACCCGGTCATGCCCGTATTGAAACATACTTCACCAAAAGCGGTACCTTCCTTATCCCCGACCGATTTTCCGTGAAATATCGTTCCATCCGATAATACTAGTACTGCCTTTTTTCTTGTCTGATACTTCATTCTTCTCTAAAATTTAATTACACAAAAAAACATAAAAAAAGGATAAACCGTTGAGTTTATCCTTTTTTTATTATCGATAATTTGAATCATATTATTCTTCTGAATCATCGGCTTTGACTTCTGCATCGCCTTTGCTATCTTCTTTTTTCGCTTCAACCGCTGCCGGTACTACAGGTGGCGTCTCAGTTTTTGCACCGCTTCCTCTTCTGCTTCTTCTGGTAGTTTTTTTCTTTGCCTTACCAGCATTGTACAGCTCGTTAAAATCAACAAGTTCGATCATCGCCATATCGGCATTATCACCTAATCGTGTACCTAACTTAATAATTCGAGTGTAGCCCCCTGGTCGATCGGCTACTTTTTCGGCAACCCCACTGAACAATTCCGCAACAGCAAATTTGTCACGAAGGTTTTTGAAAACAATACGCCTATTGTGCGTACCTTTTTCGGCAGTTAAGTTGTTCTCGGCTTTTGATTTTGTAATCAACGGTTCAATGAACTGCTTTAACGCCTTAGCCTTGGCCACAGTTGTGTTTATTCGCTTATGTTCGATCAACGAACAGGCCATATTGGCCAACATAGCTTTTCTATGTGCTGTTTTTCTACCTAAATGGTTGATTTTTTTACCGTGTCTCATTTTTATTTTTTTATCATCTTGCTACCAAATCCACTTTTAGCGGAGAGCAAAATATGATTACTTAATCCTTATCTAATTTGTATTTTGAAAGATCCATTCCGAAGCTCAAACCTTTGTTGATGACCAGCTCTTCTAATTCGGTCAAAGATTTCTTTCCAAAGTTTCTGAACTTCATCAAATCGTTTTTGTTGAAAGAAACCAAATCACCCAAGGTATCTACCTCTGCCGCCTTTAAGCAATTCAAGGCACGCACCGAAAGGTCCATGTCCACAAGTTTGGTTTTCAACAACTGTCGCATGTGCAACGACTCTTCATCGTACGTTTCCGTTTGTGCTATTTCATCTGCCTCTAGAGTGATACGCTCATCGGAGAACAACATAAAGTGATGGATCAATACTTTAGCACCTTCGGTCAATGCATCTTTAGGATGAATGGAACCATCGGTAACAATTTCGAAAACCAATTTTTCATAATCGGTCTTTTGTTCAACACGAAAGTTTTCAATGCTATATTTTACGTTCTTTATCGGTGTAAATATTGAATCGATTGCAATAGTACCTAATGCTGTACCTGATTTCTTGTTCTCTTCCGCAGGAACATAGCCTCGACCTTTGTCGATTACCAATTCCATATTGAAATTAACCTTGGAATCCATATTACAGATTACCAGATCAGGATTCAGTACTTGATAGCCAGAAATGAATTTTTGAAAATCTCCGGCAGTCAATTGGTTCTTACCACTAACCGATACGGTTACGATCTCTGCTTCTGAATCATCTATTTGCTTCTTAAAACGTACTTGTTTTAAGTTCAATATAATTTCGGTAACATCTTCTACAACACCAGGTATTACCGAAAATTCGTGTTCTACTTTGTCAATTCGAACCGAAGTAATAGCATGACCTTCTAAAGACGAAAGCAATACCCTTCTTAATGCGTTCCCAACAGTTAATCCATAACCAGGTTCCAAAGGACGGAATTCAAACTTCCCTTCGAAATCTGAGGAATCGATCATTATTACTTTATCTGGTTTCTGAAAATTAAATAATGCCATGTGGATCAGTGTTCTTATTAATTATTTAGAGTAAAGCTCAACTATTAATTGTTCCTTGATATTTTCAGGAATCTGTAATCTTTCTGGCACAGTTACGAAAGTGCCTTCTTTCTTTTCAGAATTCCAGGTAATCCACTCGTAAACACTGCTGCTTGAAGCAAGTGCATCTTGAATGGTCTGTAATGATTTCGATTTTTCACGAACACCGACAACATCTCCTGGTTTTAAACTATATGAAGGAACATTTACTAATTCTCCGTTCACGGTTATATGTCTGTGCGACACCAATTGTCTTGCGCCTCTTCTTGAATTGGAAATACCCATTCTGTATACCACATTGTCTAAACGCGATTCACATAATTGAAGAAGAATTTCACCTGTTACACCCTCTTTTCTTTTGGCGTTGGCGAAAATATTTCGAAACTGTCGCTCAAGAATACCATAGGTATATTTGGCTTTTTGCTTCTCCATCAATTGAACAGAGTATTCTGATTTTTTACCACGACGTCTATTTTGGCCGTGCATCCCCGGAGGGTAATTCTTTTTTTCGAATGATTTGTCATCCCCGAAAATCGCCTCGCCAAATTTACGGGCTATCTTACTTTTTGGTCCTGTATATCTTGCCATTTTCTTTTAGTTAGAAACGTGATTATGAATTAAGGCTTATCCTTCGATAATCGTTCTCTACGTTTCGGTGAAATATTAGTGAAATTGATTAAACTCTTCTTCTTTTAGGAGGTCGGCAACCATTATGTGGCATTGGGGTTACATCAATGATCTCGGTAACCTCGATACCAGCGTTATGTATGGACCTAATAGCAGATTCCCTTCCGTTACCTGGTCCTTTAACGTACACCTTTACTTTGCGTAATCCGGCTTCATGAGCTACTTTGCAACAGTCTTCTGCAGCAACCTGAGCTGCATATGGAGTGTTTTTCTTTGACCCTCTAAAGCCCATTTTTCCTGCGGACGACCAAGAGACTACGTCACCTTTTTTGTTCGTTAGTGAAATAATGATATTGTTAAACGATGCCGTAACATGTGCCTCTCCAACAGAATCGACGATTACTTTTCTCTTTTTAGTGGTCTTAGTACTTGCCTTTGCCATAATACCCTACTTATTATTTAGTTGCCTTTTTCTTGTTGGCAACAGTTTTTCTTTTTCCTTTTCGTGTCCTAGAGTTATTCTTGGTACGTTGACCACGCAATGGCAGACCAGACCTATGACGAATACCTCTATAGCATCCAATATCCATCAAACGCTTAATGTTCAATTGGGTCTCTGAACGCAATTCGCCTTCAATAGTATATGAAGATACGGCATCCCGTATTCTACCGATTTCATCATCGTTCCAATCGGAAACCTTTGTGTCTTCACTTACCTGGGCTTTTTCCAAAATTTCTTGGGCCCTACTTTTACCAATTCCAAATATATAGGTAAGTGCAATTACCCCTCGTTTTTGTTTTGGTATGTCTATACCTGCAATTCTTGCCATAATTAGCCTTGTCTTTGTTTAAATCTAGGATTCTTTTTGTTGATTACATACAACCTGCCCTTTCGACGTACAATCTTGCACTCGGCACTTCTTTTCTTAATTGATGCTCTTACTTTCATCTTGCTATCTTAATATCTATACGTAATTCTTGCTTTGGTCAAATCATAAGGGCTCATTTCCAACTTTACCTTATCGCCAGGAAGCAATTTAATATAATGCATTCGCATTTTTCCTGAAATATGTGCCGTTACTACATGACCATTTTCCAACTCAACTCGAAACATCGCGTTGGACAATGCTTCGATTATGGACCCGTCTTGCTCTATTGCCGCCTGTTTTGCCATAACCTATGCTACTTTTCTATTTTTACCAGTTTTCATTAACCCGTCATAATGCCTATTTAGCAAATACGAATTTACTTGTTGTACCGTATCGATGGCAACGCCAACCATAATCAGTAATGAGGTTCCCCCGTAAAAGAGTGCCCATCCTGACTGTACATCCATAAGCTTTACTACGATTGCAGGGAATACGGCCAATAGCGCCAAGAAGATTGAACCTGGCAACGTTATCAAGGACATAATCTTATCAAGGAAATCACCTGTTTCCTTCCCTGGACGAATGCCCGGGATAAAACCACCGCTTCTCTTAAGATCATCTGCCATTTTATTTGTTGGTACGGTAATCGCCGTATAGAAATAGGTAAAAACAATGATTAAAAAGGCGAACAAAAGATTATAGGCCCACCCGAACATATCGGAAAATGCAACTTGTATCCATTGTCCCGCAGCAGTATCATCAAGCGCTCCACCAATCAACCCTGGCACAAACATGATTGCTTGAGCAAAAATGATCGGCATAACTCCTGATGCGTTTAATTTTAATGGAATATACTGTCTTGATCCCATAATATTTTTCTCGTAACCACCTGACGCAGTTCTTCTTGCATACTGAACCGGTATTTGGCGTGTTGCCATTACCAAGAGTACGCAGGCAAGTATGACCAAGAACCAAATGATAATTTCAATAAGTATGAACATGAGTCCACCATTGTTATTGGCAGTTCTTGAAACAAATTCTTGCATAAAAGATTGAGGCAATGTTGCTATGATACCGATCATGATCAACAAAGAAATACCATTACCTATTCCTTTATCCGTAATCTTTTCTCCCAACCACATTGCAAAAACACAACCTGTAACCAAGATGATAACTGCAGGTACCATAAAGTTCAATCCCTTGCCCATTACAAAAGCACTATCGGGCACACCGAACATGGTTCCTAAACTATAAAGATATGCGGGTGCCTGTACAATACATATACCAATGGTCAACCATCGGGTAATTTGATTGATGGTTTTTCTACCACTCTCGCCTTCTTTCTGTAATTTTTGAAGATAAGGTATTGCAATACCCATTAATTGAACCACGATCGAAGCCGATATATAGGGCATAATCCCTAAAGCAAAAATAGAGGCATTGGAAAAGGCACCACCGGTAAATGCGTTTAAAAGGCCAAAAATACCAGAGTCGGTACCAGAAGCCAATTGTGACAATTGGGTC
>JBATIN010000469.1:0-4467 GCA_049667765.1 Flavobacteriaceae bacterium | reverse complement strand
GCCTAATACTATGGTCGAATTGCGATTGCTTGCCTAACAGTCCATGTCTTCCGACCGCCAACCCATGATCAGCGGTAAAGATGATATAGGTATTGTCCATTTTTCCGGTTGCTTTTAGGCCTTCTATGATTTTTCCTATCTGCGCATCTAAATGGGTGATCAAGGCATAATATTCACGAATGTGGGTCTTAACCGCAAACTCGGTACGCGGAAACGGCGCCAAAGCTTCATCCCTAAGATCAGGTCCATTACCTATGCTATCTTTGAAAGGATATAGGCGCAGATAACTCCTTGGTACACTGATATTCTTCAAAGGGTACATATCTAAAAACTCCTGCGGGGCCTGTCTGGGGTCGTGCGGTGCATTAAAGGCCAAATACATGAAGAAAGGCTTGTCGCTCTTTTTAGTCTGGTCGATAAAACCCAGGGCATCATCTTTCAAGACCTCGCTCCAGTGCTTGCCACCCAGCCAAAACCCCCCATATTTTTTATCGGAAGGCGACCATGTGGTATCTTCTTCGGTCAATGGTCTATTATAACCTATCTTTCTTATTTCTGAATTGGGAACACCTTTATCTTTCAACTCGTTGATCATTTCTATTTTGCCTTCATGGCCCCATGAATCGTAGGGCATTCCACGTTGTACATGTGTCACATGCTGAAAAACGGAATCTGCGGGGGCATCAACATGCCATTTTCCGGTCATATAAGTATCATAGCCTGCGCCTTTCATGAGGTTACCCCATGTCTTGTCCATTCCTTGACCTTTCAACCATACCTGTCTATACGCGTTGGCATCCCAAACACTTCGGCCTGAAATGATCATGGCTCTCGAGGCTACGCAGATCGCACCGTTCCATCCACCCATATTATAGGTGTGGGTAAAAGTGGTGCCCTCACGTACCAAATTATCGAGATTCGGAGTGCGTATTTCTGAATTTCCGAGCGCATTAATGGCCGTGTAGGTCATGTCATCGGCAAAAATGAAAACGATATTGGGCTTTTTCGGTGCTTCGGCTTTTTTTGTTTGACACCCAAAAAGGGTAAAAAACGCAAGAAGAGCAATTAATTTTTTCATGGTTCAAAGACAGCTAATTAGCTATAATATTAACGAATTTGCTTGAAAACACCTATTCTATTCCTACTTCAACCCCTTCTTTTTACTTCCTTTAAAACATCCTTTGGTTTTTTAAGAACCCTATTTATTTAATATCTTGTTACTGACTTTTTTTTTTAGGATTTACCTATTGATTTTCGGAGTATTCGATTAGTACGGATGCTATGAAAACGATTAAGAATTTGTTGAAAATTTCCGGAAAGTATCCATGCCTTGCCAACACACTATTTTGACCGTTGGAGGTTGGCTATAAATGCTTAAATTTAGAATTCCAATAAGGGGGTTTGAACCTAAATGACCAAAAATGAATAAAAGAATACTACTACTTTATATTTGCTTATTAGGCTTTTTTTATAGCCAAGCACAGGGAGTGGCAGCGTCACCGGAGTATATCAAAGAACTTACCCGGAACTGGACAGGGGAACGTTATGCTGACGGAAGGCCCAAAGTCTCCGATGCCCTCTTAAAACGATTAAAGAACATACAGATCGAAGAAGCTTGGGGCTATCTTCGAGGGAAAGGATACCATAATCAGTTTGAAGGCGAATGGGAAATTTTACACCCCGATAGCGTGATGACTGGCCGCGTAGTAACCGTGCAGTTTATGCCGCTTCGCCCCGATTACCAGCAATTGATAAAACTAAAAGGAGCTAAGGAAAACCGCGATACCATTGGAGGCAGTAATTCTTGGCCCATACAAATGTTGAAACCCGGAGATGTATATGTCGCCGATGGGTATAACCGTATTGTAAATGGCACCTTGATCGGTTCAAATCTGGGCAATGCCATTTATGCAAATTCAAATAACGGTTACATTTTTTATGGAAGTGTACGTGATGTTGCCGGCCTTTTAGACATTCAAGGTTTCAACGGATGGCATAAAGGGTCAGACCCCTCTTACCTCGCCGAACAAATGTTGACCGGCATCAATACCCCGATTCGCATGGGAAGGGCCATCGTACTGCCCGGAGATGTAGTTTTGGCCAATCGTCATGGCACTATTTTCATTCCTTCACATCTGGCTTCAGAATTGGTGATTTCATCTGAGGTAGTTGCCCTAAAAGACCTTTTTGGATTTCAACGATTACGAGAAAAAAAATACACGCCGGGACAAATTGACACCAAATGGACAGATGACTTAAACGCCGATTTTAAAAATTGGCTAAAAGCTTATCCCGATGAAAAATTGCCCATGACCAGAAAAGAGCTGCAAGACTATTTACACGTTGAACAACATTGACCAATGGCCTTCATCAACCACTAAACTATTTCCATGCGACACCTTAAAAACATCCTGATTTTATCCTTTGTTTTCCTATCGTACCTCACCAATGCCCAAACAGGTGTAACCGATGAAAAAATAGTAGAAACGAAGGTAACGGAACTCTATCGTGCTATGGTGGAAAAAAATCAAAGCACGCTTGAAAATCTGACGGCCGAAACCCTGATCTACGGTCATTCAAGCGGTAGGCTCGAAGACAAATCAGCCTATATAGACGCCCTTATGAACGGCCCGTTCGAATTTGTCACTATCGACCCTGCAGATCAAACCATTTCCATTTCGGATGACACTGCAATTGTAAGGCACATTTTTAATGCCAAAGCCAAAAACGATGGCCAAGGCCTCGATGTGCATATTGGTGTGTTGATGGTTTTTCAAAAACAAGATGGCCATTGGAAATTACTGGCGCGCCAGGCCTATAAATTATAAAAAGACCTCCCTTGAAAAAACTAAATCTATATTCAGTTTCCCTGGCCCTTTCGGGGGTGCTTTTGCTTATTATTATCTACTTGATCGCCATTGGCCGAATTTCAGATGCCGGATGGTTATTTCTCGGGTTTTTTGCTGCCCTGGCCTTTGGTTTTAGTGGTTATAAAGCCTTTAAGGGTTTGGTTTTCACCACTATGATATTCGCCGGGGTTTCCCTCGCCCTATATTATCCACAACTGTTTACCGAAATCGGTGGAATTAAATTGACCATATTGATCATTCCTTTGATACAGATTATCATGTTCGGCATGGGCACCACTATGAGCATAAAAGATTTTGCGGCGGTCTTTAAAACCCCAAAAGGCGTTTTTATCGGTGTTTCTGCTCAATTATTGATTATGCCGATTGTTGGTTTTGCCCTAGCGAAAATGAGTACTTTTCCGCCTGAAATAGCGGCTGGTATTGTGCTTATTGGTTGTTCCCCAAGCGGCGTGGCCTCAAATGTAATGGCGTATCTGGCCAACGCAAATGTTGCGCTATCTATAACCATTACGTCAATTGCGACTTTGCTTGCACCCTTTCTTACTCCGGTTTTAATGAAACTATTGGCCGGGGAATTCGTTGAAATAGACATATTGGCGATGATGTGGACTATCGTAAAAATGATTATTCTGCCTATTGGTGCAGGACTTTTATTCAATAAATTAACAGGTGAAGGTGCCAAATGGTTGGATCGGGCCATGCCCTTTATATCTATGCTGGCTATTGGGCTGATCATCACTATCATTACTGCTGCAGGAAGGGACAGTTTATTGGAAATCGGCGGCATTTTAATGCTACTAGTCTTAATTCACAACATATTCGGTTATTTACTTGGCTACTGGTATGCACGCCTTTTTAAACTGTCAGAACAAGATTCACGCACCATAGCCATAGAAGTGGGGATGCAAAATGGAGGCCTCGCATCGGGTATCGCAAATTCATTGGGTAAAATTGCAACGATGGGGCTCGCGCCGGCCGTATTCGGCCCATTGATGAACATTACGGGATCAATCTTGGCATCCTACTGGCACGGTAAACCGACTAAAACTTCCTCTGAGTCTATCGTGTAATCGAATGTTGATCGTTTCATCACTCACATTATCGGCCAGTTTTTCATGTAAAGTTTTTTGAGATGCCCCTTTAAGTTTGCTCGTACCTTGAAGTTTCGCAGCTCGCCAAAAACAAAAAAACCGCTCAATTTCTTGAACGGTTCCTCTTTGAATGCTCCCCCTCTTGGGCTCGAACCAAGGACCCTCTGATTAACAGTCGGTTCACTTATGGTTTAATTTGGTTTATTATGCCTTAAAACGCCTACTATATGGGGATTTTGCTTATCTTTAATATCATAATAAACCATTTGAAATCAAAAAAAGCACGCCAAAAGCACGCCACTTTTTTAAGCTAATAATTATGGCAACAATTAAGATAACCTTCGATAAACGGGCAGATCACAAAACTAAAGATAAAAAATTTCCTTTGGTATTGCGTGTAGGGCACGCCAGAAAAACCCGGGATATTCCTTTCAATTTACATTTAAAGGAAAAACAGTATGATTTTTCAACTGGAAAAATTACTGGAATAATGAACGCTACAAGGC
>JBATIN010000468.1:0-13451 GCA_049667765.1 Flavobacteriaceae bacterium | reverse complement strand
CCCTAGCTCAAATCTACGTTTCGCCATATGCGCGAAATTTTGGTAAAGACTATCGAGATGATCGTAGATGGTCTGTCTTTTTTTCGTGTATTGATATTTGTAAAAAGCAGCGGTCAGATCACGTTCCAAATCTTTTTTTCGTATTTCGTAGGTACTTGAGGCTAGGTCGTAGGTGGCTTTGTTGACTTTACGCCCGGCAAAGTAGACCGTTGGAAAAAGAAAATCTTGTTGTATGCCCAGCACATTCAACGGCAGGTTGCCCACACTAAGGTTATTTTGGTCGTAATGATAGTATACCTGTGTCTTATCAAAATGGAAGGCACTGCCGATAAGCGCGTCCGACTGTTTTTTGCTAAAGTCGGCCGCCTGTAGTGCCGCATTGTTTTTAAGGGCTAGCGGAAGTAGTTCCTCTAAGCCCAACGGCTTTTCTTGGCTATGGCCTTTCATAGAAAATGAAAGGGCCATTAGGATTAAAACTACCGTTACCGTTTGGTTGTTCGTTTTAAGGCGCAGGGATTGCTTGCGCTCAAATATGGAGTATAAGACCGGAAGCACCACCAAGGTTAGTAGGGTGGCGGTAATCAAACCACCAATAACCACCGTGGCCAAAGGTCGCTGAACCTCTGCACCTGCATTGGTAGAGATCGCCATGGGCAAAAAGCCCAGGGCTGCCGCCGAGGCGGTCAACAATACTGCTCGTAGCCTGTCTTTGGTGCCTTGTATAATAAGTGCTTCCATAGAGTCAAAAGGTTGTTTCTTGAGTTCTTTAAAATGTTCGATCAATACAATACCGTTCAATACAGCGATACCGAAGAGTGCTATAAAACCTACTCCTGCTGAAATGCTAAAGGGCATGCCCCTGATCCATAAGAATAAAATACCGCCAATTGCCGAAAGCGGTATAGCCGTATAGATCAACAGGGCCTCGCGAACCGATTTAAAAGCGAAGTAGAGTAAAATAAAAATGAGAATGAGGGCAATAGGTACGGCTACCCATAAGCGCTTCTTTGCACTTTCTAGATTCTCGAACTGACCTCCATAGGTTATGGAATAACCGACCGGAAGCTCTATTTTTTCATTGATCAAGGCCTGTATGTCGTCTACTACCGATTGTAGGTCGCGATCGCGAACGTTTATGCCCACTACAATTCTGCGCCGGGTATCGTCCCTAGCTATTTTGGCGGCACCTTTTTGATAGCTGATTTCGGCAAGTTCGCTTAGTGGAATTTTTCCGCCCAAAGGTAGATCGACATAAAGATTTTTAAGATTATCAATGTCTTTTCGGTTTTCTTTATTAAGCCTTACCACAAGGTCGAATCGTTTTTCGCCCTCATAAATACTACCTACCGTTTTGCCTGAAAAACCCATGGCGACCATTTCGTTGAGGTCTTGAATGTTGAGGCCGTAGCGGGCTATTTTAGCCCTATTGTAGGTGACGTTCATTTGTGGGAGCCCTACAATTTTATCGACCGTAACATCTGCCGCCCCGTTCACATTTTCGATAAGGTCTTTGATTTCGTTGCCTTTTTTACTCAGAATGTTTAGATTTTCACCAAAAAGTTTTATGGCGATATCGGCCCGTACGCCAGTGATCAATTCGTTAAAACGCATTTCAATAGGTTGGGTGAACTCGACTTCCATTCCGGGAATGATCGAAAGGGCAGCTTTGAATTTTTCTGCGAGTTCATCTTTTGATTTTGCCGAGACCCATTCGCTTTTCGGGGCCAAAATAATAATGACATCACTTTCTTCCATAGACATGGGGTCGGTAGGTACTTCCGCGGCCCCAATACGGGTTACCACTTGTTTTACTTCCGGGAAGCTGTCCAACAATATTTTTTCGATATGGGTAGTCGTTTCAATGGTCTTACTTAGCGTAGTTCCGGTTTTAAGAACGGGTTGGATCACAAAATCGCCTTCGTCCAATGTAGGTACGAATTCACCTCCCATGCGTGAAAATAGTAGTACTGAAGCGGCTAGGAGTAGGGCGGCCATTCCTAAAACGACCTTTTTATTTTTTAAGGCCCAATGAATGATCGGTTCATATCGATGGTTCAGCCATCGCATCAAACGAACCGAGATGTTGTTTTTTGCTTCTTTGGCCGGTTTTAAGAATAAGGAGGCGGCAACGGGTACATAGGTAAAACAAAAGAGCATGGCCCCGATCAAGGCAAAGCTGAAGGTGAGCGCCATGGGTTTGAACATCTTGCCTTCTACCCCGCTTAACGAAAGAATAGGGATGAAAACGATCAGAATGATCAATTGCCCGAAAATGGCAGAATTCATCATTTTCGAAGCACTGCTTGTGGTGATATCGTCTTTTTTACTCTGTAATTCAACTTTTGAAAGTGTGGCCAACTCGGTGCGATTGGCTGTAATCTGAAAAGCGATAAACTCAACGATAATTACCGCACCGTCAATGATAATGCCAAAATCGATGGCACCAAGGCTCATCAAATTCGCATCGACCCCGAAAATATACATCAGGGAAAGCGCGAATAGCAAACATAGTGGTATGACGGAAGCCACTACCAATCCCGAACGAAAATTGCCCAATAGGAGTACGACAACAAAGATGACGATTAGACAACCAAGTACTAAATTTTCGGTAACGGTAAAGGAGGTTTTGGCAATCAGTTCGCTACGGTCTAAAAACGCATTGATATACACACCTTCAGGCAGTGATTTTGAAATCGAGGCCACCCGCTCTTTAACGGCATCGATGACCTGTTTTGAATTGGCATCCTTGAGCATCATAACTTGCCCTAGTACTTTTTCTCCCTGTCCGTTACCTGTAATGGCCCCGAAGCGGGTAGCACTTCCGTAACCAACATCGGCCACATCTTTGATCAAAATCGGAATACCATCTACATTTTTTACCGCGATGGCTTTGATATCCTCAACATCAGCAACAAGTCCTTCGCCACGAATAAAATAGGCTTGGTTTACTTTTTCAATATAGCCTCCGCCGGCTACACTGTTATTCTTTTCAAGGGCCGTAAACACCTCTTGTGCAGAAATATTCATAGCATTTAGCTTGTCGGTATTGATCGCTACTTCGTACTGTTTCAGAAAGCCGCCCCAGGTATTGACTTCGACCACGCCGGGTATTCCTGAGAGCTGTCGTTTTACGATCCAATCTTGAATGGTGCGCAGTTCGGTCGCATCATAACGGTCTTCGTACCCGGGTTTTACATCGAGTATGTATTGATAGATTTCTCCCAGCCCTGTGGTAATCGGGCCCATTTCAGGCGTACCAAAACCGTTCGGTATTTTTTCTGAGGCCGACTTTATTTTCTCGGCTATCAATTGGCGCGGAAGATAGGTGCCCAAAGCATCGTCAAAAACGATCGTTACCACCGAGAGTCCGAATTTGGTAATGGAACGAATTTCTATTACGCCTGGTAAATTGGCCATTTCGAGCTCTACAGGGTAGGTGATGAACTGCTCCATGTCTTGTGTTGACAAGTTGCGTGAAGTCGTGATGACCTGTACCTGGTTATTAGTGACATCGGGTACGGCACCAATAGGAATCTGGGTCAGGGAATACGACCCAAAGCCAATGATAAAAACGGTGAACAAGAGTACGATAAACTTGTTGCGAATGCTGAAATGTATGATAGATGATAGCATAATACATGGATAAAAATGAATACAAACCCTACGAAAGTCGGTTTGTTAAAAAAATAATGTCCGTAATGAATTATACGTTGCGGGGAGGCTGAAAAGGAGTATTGCCAAATAAAGAAGGATAGTTGGCAAGGTAATGGAAGTTAGGTTCTTTATGTAGGCTTATAAATTCGGGCTGAACGTCAAAATCTCGTGCGCTTAAGAGAACAAATGAAGAAATCTGTGAGTGCTGGGTTTGATGTTGAAAAGGCAATCGTTCGTGATCCTCTTTTTCTTCTTGATGCTGTTTATTGTGCTCTGCCTTAAGTTCACCGTAGTGCTTTGAGAGAAAGACAATGAAATTATCACCATGTTGCTCTGAATGGAACTGGGCGTGCTCAATTAACTCATCCATCTCGACAAAATCGGTGAAGGAGATGGTAAAGCTCTGAATTAAGATGAGCCAAGAAAGCGTTAATGAGATTAGTTTTGTCATATTTGCTGTTGGTAAAGATAAGCAATTTGGAACACGTCTTCAATTCAGCTTAAAAAAAGTTTAGCGGAATAGCTAAATAGCTAGTTTTGGCATGACCGTTTCATGCGAGAACCTTGGGCAGCTTTAACAACCTGATCAATGCAATAGTAAAAATTGGTAACAACCCTATATATTTGTGGGATACCAGGTAATTCATTTTTGGCAATTAGGCAAAAAGTAACCGGGCAAGCGTAAAATTTTATACTGTTTCTCCCGTTGATAGCAATAGTAGCGAATAGCATTATAAACTAGTCTGAAAAAATTGGGTATCAATACATAAATATGGCAACAAAAAAACGACATTGGTTGTGGAACATTGTGGCACTAGTGACGACGATAGTCTGTCTTTTGGCGCTTTTGGCCCACTATAAAAATTGGACCCAGGTTAAACCCGATAGTTTTAGAATAGTGTCGGGCTTTTACTTTAAAGAATTGAAATATTCAGAATTGGATAGTGTGGTAATGGTCGAAAGAATTCCCCCTATGATACGCTTGAACGGCTTTTCGGCACTGGAGAAGGAAAAGGGTATCTTTCAAGAATTCAAAGACTCGCTTACCGAGAAAAAGGTAAATGTATATGTAGATAATCTTGCGTTGCATAAGATTAAGATCGTATACCAAGATTCATCAAAACTTTATTTTAATTACAAGGATAGTCTTGAAACCGAAAAAATCTATGCCTTTTTATTAAACAAGTTAGATGCAAACACAAAAAGCCTTTCAAACTGAAATAATATATATCCTTTGATAAAAACGCTTGTTTTATGGTCCCTTTTATTGCCGCTTCTGGTAGTATCGCAGCACGGTTTGACCGTTTCGGTTGAGGGCGTGCCCAATTCACAAGGTTACATTAGCGTTGGCGTTTACAACTCCCATGATGGCTTTCTTGACCCAAATAAGGCGTATGTAGGTACTTTTGTCAATGCAGTTCAAGGGGTAACACAGGTACATTTCGATAATTTGCCGAACGGTACTTATGCCGTGGCCGCGTTTTACGATGAAAACGGGAATAAAAAGCTTGATACTAATTTTCTGGGCATACCCAAAGAAGAGGTTGCATTCTCAAATGCAAAAATGAAAACCTTTGGCCCCCCTAGTTACGAAGAATGTTCCTTTAATCTGACTGCAGAAATGGTCGTCACTATTCGTCCTTAACTTTTTCAGGTTTTTTATTAATTATCGTCTTGTTATTTCATCCAATATATTGTAAGTTGGTCTGTAAACCACTTAAATACGTAAAATATGGACACTAAAGAAATAGCCAGTAAACTGGTCGCATGGTGTAGCGAGGGTGATTTTGAAAAACCGTACCAACATCTTTATAGCCCGAAAATTGTAAGCATCGAGAACGATGGCAAGGCCGAAGGTGCCTATGTAGAAGGTTTTGAGGGAATACAGCAAAAAGGTGAGTGGTGGAAAGAAAATTTCGAGGTACATAAAACCGAAGTTTCGCAACCCATTGTTGCCAATAACTGGTTTTCGGTAAAGTTCGATATGGATACCACCCATAAACCGTCGGGACAGCGTTCGACCATGTCAGAAATCGCTGTGTATGAGGTAAAAGACGGTAAAATTGTAAAAGAGCAGTTCTTTTACGACGAGAATAAATAGGATTTACCTACCTAAGGAATTTTTTTTATTTGCTGTTAAGTCATCCTATCGAAAAGCCGTTTTGGTGTAGTACAAATGTTTATTCTAATTTGTTTTCCATTAATTTAGGGGCATGGTTCTATTAGCTCAATTTATCGGTGCTTTATATGGCTTATTGGCCATAATTTTTGGCGCTTTTGGCGCACACGCTTTAAAAAAAATCCTTTCCGAAGAACAACTAAAAAGCTTTGAAACTGGCGTAAAATATCAAATGTACCATTCGATTTTGATTTTGATGCTGAGCTTCAATTTCAATCTTGATACTCCGTTAGAACGCAATATGGTGTATTGCTTTATGTTGGGTACTTTCTTGTTTTCCTTCAGTATATATGCATTGACTTTAAGCGCTGCCAAAGGTAAAAAGTGGAAAATTCTAGGCCCTGTAACCCCAATAGGCGGTTTGCTTTTGGTCGTGGGATGGGCGCTATTACTTTATTCCTTTATTGGTGGCTATTTTTAAGGAAAGCTTTAAAACTTACTATTGTTGCCCTTCACCTTCGGAAGTGAATTCCCGTATCGCCGTATTTGGTTCAATGATGTTATAGCCTTTCCAAAACTCGGGATCGTAATTGGGCATATAAACGGGCAGTACGGTATTATTCTCTTTAAAGGCCTCAAAAATGGGAGTGCCGATGTTTTCGGTCTCGAATACCACAACTTCATTTTTTTCAATATTGCTCATAAGAAGGTCAATTTTGCCCGAAAGTTCATTTTGTTTGTTCCTTCCTTTTACAATTTTGTTCATTTCTATAATTTTGAGGGGTCTTTTTACGCCGATACGGCTGCCTTTTTCAGATTCAAAATACCGTAGATGGTAAAGGTTCTCGGCTCCCTTTGAAAAGATAATTTTCCCTTTTAGAAGATATTCATTGATGGAAATGCCTAAAAGACTAAAATCGCGAAGTGATTTTACGTTTTCATAGTCGGCTCGAATCAGGGCAAAATCATCAGAGTTGATAAAGAGTTGTCCTTTATAATCGGCCGAACGTTTGGGTTTAAAATTGACGACATAAACCGCATCTTCGCCCAAATACGTAAAGTCTTGTAAGGTAAACTCGTACTTGTTCGATTTGGTCAAAAAGTTCAGGTCGGTATCTTCCTGTATCGGTAAATCCTTAAGAATATCCCCTAAGGTGTTTCTTCTATACTTGGCAAAATTCTTTTTTCGTTCTTCTTCGTTCTTTTTCTTTTCTTCTAGTGTTTTGTTAAGGGCGGCTACATCGGTAGAATCTACCTCGTTCTCGAAGATCTCATCTGCGTCTATCTTGGTGCCGAACAGTCCTGATTTTATCTTGAAATACGAGTCGGTCCTAACATTTTCCTTAATGATCGTATTGAATTTTTCCTCTAACTTTTCAAAATCAAGCTCCATGCTTTTATCATAGAGCTCAGAAGCTTTAATAAGGGCCAGCTTTTGGTTTTCTTCTTCATAATTCCCATATAGGTCACCGAGTACCTCGGTATAGTAGCTATTCGATTTAGGTACGGTTCTAATGACACTGTCTATGAATTTTTTATTAAAAGCTTCGATGGTCGACTTTTTAAGGGCGTAGTTTAATTGGTTCATACGCTGAAAAGAAGAGTTTCTAAAAAACAACCTCTTTTTTGTCATGTTTGCGCTATAGTTTTTCTCGAGATTCTCTTTGACGAGATCAATGATTTCTTCTGCGGAATATTGCTTGTTGGAAACTATGACATTTTTTAGCTCAATAGCCTTTGGGCGTAAAATAACGGTCTCTTCTGTGAACTGGTTGAGCGGCTTGCCTATAGTTTCATAGCCTATGCACGAAATAAAAAGTGAATCGGTCTCTTTAATACCGTCAATGAGGAAGGTGAACCGACCTTCTTCATTGGTAATCATTCCTTTATTATTTATCAATACAGTTACATATGGAATCGGTTTTTGGGTAGCGGAATCAACAACCACTGAGGTGAGGGTCTGAGCCGGAAGCTTTAAAACGAACAGTAAGCAAACAAGCAGAAATCGTTTATGGGAAATATTCATACAATTTATTGAGGGCGGTAGAAAAAACAAAAAACGGGAATGAAATGTAGATCAGCACCTATTTTTTGATTTTATTAGTACCTATTTATTCTTTTTTTAACGCAAATAATAGCGTTTTGTATGAAGAAGACGCTTCACTGGGTAAATTGTTACGGCAACAATAACAATAATAGAAAAGAGTTGAAGGGAATTTAATGGCACCCACAGTCATTTGTGCCGCAACCCTTTTGCGATTTCTTTTTGGAGACAAAGACCGATTTGGGCAAGAAAAATTTATATACAATATACCCTACGGCCACCGTGAGGGTCATATAGGCTAATATGGGCTGAATAATATGCATTTTTGAATACTAAGTTTGTTTTTTGTTCGATATCACCGACACTTTGGAACCTATGTATAGTTGGTCTTTTCTCCTAATTCCATATCTTTTTTTATTTAAGGATCTGATACGCGATCAATGCTACAATATACGCAAAAAGGCTCATGAAAACTAATTGGGCCGCGGGCCATTTCCAACTATTGGTCTCTCGTTTTACTACGGCCAGCGTACTCATACATTGCATGGCGAACGCATAAAAGAGCAATAAAGAAATTCCTGAGGCAAGATTAAATAACGGTTTTTGGGTGCGCGCGTCTACTTCGGCGGCCATGCGGTGCTTGATCGTATCTTCCTCGTCGCTGCCCACGCTATAAATGGTTGCCAAGGTGCCCACAAACACTTCGCGGGCCGCAAAAGAGGTTAAAACCGCTATGCCGATTTTCCAATCATAACCTAAGGGCCTTACTAATGGTTCAATGGCCTTGCCTATGTTACCGATATACGAGTTTTCAAGTTTATAACTTGCAATTTCCTGACTGATGGCTTTTTCGGTCAATTCGGATCTCTTTAATTGTAACACATTTGAAATGGCTACCGCATCGCTGGATTGCTTGTTTTTTGCAATGCTGTCTTGCAGCGTGTTTTGGTAATCGGCCAAGGTGGTGCTAATGCTATTTCGGTTAAAATCGGATAATCCCTGTGTATTTATTCTTTCGGTGACGATCGCTTCGGCATTTTCATAGTTATCGGAATACCCGCTAGAACCCAGAAACCATAGAATTACAGAGATGGCCAAGATAATTTTACCGGCCCCGAGAACGAAACTCTTGGTTTTTTCCCAAACCGTATAGGCTACATTTTTAAAAAGCGGTAGCTTGTACGAGGGCATTTCGACCACAAAAAACGTTCTGCTTTTGATTTTTAGGATTTTGTTGAGGATCATGGCCGACAAAATGGCCGCGCCAAAACCGATAAGATATAGAAGCATTAAGGTCAAGGGTTTGTAGCCCAATCCTAAAAATCGCCCTTCCGGAATGACTAAAGCAATGATAATGAGATATACTGGCAAACGGGCCGAACAAGTCGTAAAAGGGGTTACCAAAATGGTGATCAAACGCTCTTTCCAATTTTCAATGGTACGTGTGGCCATTACTGCTGGAATCGCACATGCGGTACCCGAAATCAACGGTACGATGCTTTTTCCACTCAGTCCGAACGGCCTCATAACTCTATCCATTAAAAATACCACTCGGCTCATATACCCTGACTCTTCCAATAGTGAAATAAAAAGAAATAAAAACGCGATTTGCGGAATAAAGATGGCGATACCACTGATACCGGCCAAAATACCTTCAGCGATCAGATTGGTAAGTATACCCGGTTGCATGGTGTCTTTTACCCAAGTACTTGCCGAGGCGAAAAAGGTTTCAATACTATCTTGGGGTACACTGCTCCAATCATAAATTGCCTGAAATATGGTTAAAAGTATGACGAAGAAAATCAGGTAACCGAAGACTTTGTGCGTTAATATTTTATCAAGGCCTGCCCTTAACCCTTTAGCGGCATTCTTGTCTACTTTATAAGTTTCTTTTAGTACCCCGTTGATAAATTGATAGCGAAGTATAGTCTCTTTTTGTTGTAGGCGCTTAAGTTCCGATTTTGATTTTGTGGCAAAGGAGGAGGTGTCCTTTATCAGCTTTTTTTCGATGGGCATAAAGTTCACATCTTGCGTAATAACGAGCCACAATTTGTAAAGATCTTGATTTGGGAAGGTGCTTTTTAGGCCTTCAAAATAATCGGGGGCTATGACACTTATGTCAACATTTCGGGTTGCGGAAAGCGTTTTGTAATCCGCGATAAGCTCTTTCAATCTCTCGATTCCTGTGCCTTTTCGAGTACTGATGAGCGCGATCTTAGTATTTAGCCGCTCTTCTAATAAGGAAATATCGACACTGATCCCTTTTTTTACCATCCGGTCTGCCATATTTATGACCAGAATAGCTGGAATTTTTAAATCTTTGATCTGGGTAAATAGTAGGAGATTCCGCTTTAGGTTTTCAACATCTGAAATAATAACCGCCACGTCGGGGTGGTCCTTGTCATTTTTGTTCAGCAATAACTCGACCGCAACACTCTCATCCAAAGAAGTCGTGTTAAGGCTATACGTACCGGGCAAATCGAGAATATGGGCTTTAACGCCACGTGGTAGTTTGCAAATTCCTTCTTTTTTCTCAACCGTAATACCGGGATAGTTGCCCACCTTTTGTTTAAGTCCCGTTAGTTGGTTGAACACCGAAGTTTTTCCAGTATTGGGGTTTCCGATCAAGGCTACGTTAATTTGCTTGCTCATAGCCTTAAAGTATCTTCAATAAGTTCTAATTCGATCAGTAGTGCCACAGATCGGCGTATGGCAATATGGGAGCCGTTGACATTGATATATATGGGGTCTTTAAGAGGGGCTACCTGTATCAATTCAATTTCGTTACCAGGCAAACAGCCAAGTTCCAACAGTTTTATCGGAAGAATGTCATCGGCGAATTCTTTGATGACACCTTTTTGGCCTCGCTTAAGATCAGCTACTGTTATCAATTTTTATTTAGATTGATTATAAGTAAGGGCAAATTTAAAAGAAAAATATGGAATGGAGGAGGGTTTTTTTGAAAAAAAGGAAAGGTTGTGAGAAGTAAGCAGTGGCAGTTGGCAGTATCCTCTTCAAGGTTCAAAACTGCTTTGCAGTTGGGTTCAAAGTTCAATGTAGTACTAATAAACTTAAACTTTGAACCTAAACGTCGCCAGACGTTCTTGAACCTTGAACTGCCCACTGTTACTGCCTACTCCGAATATGAGGCTTTTAAGATTTCAAGGTCTTTCAGTAACCTCACTACTTCTTCGCCCTTTGTGCCATCATAAAACCCGCGAATGCGCCGTTCTTTGTCCACTAAAATAAAGTTCTCGGTGTGGATCATATCATACGGCCCGCCATCGCCATCGGTTTTTACCGCCAGGTATGATTTTCTAGCCAGTTCGTAGATCTGTTTTTTATCACCCGTGACTAAATTCCATTTGCTATCGATTATGCCTTTTTCTAAGGCGTATTTTTTAAGTTGTGCAACAGAATCGATCTCAGGGGTGACCGAATGCGAAAGCAATAGCACGTCGTCTTCGTCAAGGATCTTATTTTGAATTTCGCCCATGTTCTTTGTCATAACAGGGCAAATGGTAGGGCATGTAGTAAAAAAGAAGTCCGCAATGTAGATTTTGTTTTGGTAATTGTCTTGGGTAATTGTATTGCCGTTTTGGTTGATCAAAGAAAAGTTGTCTATGGTATGGTATTTTTTCACATATTGAAGCGTACTATCGACAAGTTCGGGGTTTACCATAGATGGCTGGTATACGGGCAAGGTTTTTTTTGGTTGTAGTGCGTTGTAGAAAAGGTACATGATTATTGCCGACAGTATCGCAAAAACAATGGCAAATAATCGATATCTGGCAAAAAACGAGCGCATACTTATTTTTTACAAATGTACGGCGGCCGTTTCGGTCATTCAAATAGAATCGCCTTGATCTGCTGCCAAAACTTTCATAAAAAGCCACAGGTGCCTATACTTTCTTTTTATAAGAGTTGTTAAAGGTGTACTTTTGTGCGTTTTAATTCTATATAAGGTATATGAGTCCTATTGTAATAAAAGCTGCACAGTTTCTTCTAAGTCTGTCACTTCTTATCATACTGCACGAGATGGGCCATTTCTTGCCCGCAAAGTGGTTCAAGACTAGGGTAGAGAAATTCTATTTATTTTTCGATGTCAAGTTCTCACTTTTCAAGAAAAAAATTGGGGAGACCGAATACGGTATCGGATGGCTGCCTTTAGGTGGCTATGTAAAAATTTCGGGCATGATCGACGAAAGTATGGACACGGAGGCCATGAAGGAGGAGCCCAAAGAATGGGAGTTTAGAAGTAAACCAGCTTGGCAAAGGTTGATCATTATGTTAGGTGGGGTTACGGTCAACTTTTTGATCGCCTTTTTGATATACATTTTTGCTTCCTTTTATTACGGAGACACCGATATATCTACTAAAAGTTTAAAAGATGGGTATTCTGTAGAGAACAGTGTCTTGACCGACATTGGGTTTCAAACAGGGGATAATATTGTTTCAATTGACGGGGTCAGTTATGAGAACTATTCAGATCTGCGAAAAAACCTGATTACCGCAAACCAGATAACCGTTGAGCGAGACGGAGAGCTTAAAACGATAGTTTTGCCCCAAGATTTTTTAGGCAAGTTGAGTACGAGCAATGAGCGCACCTTTTTTGAAATTCGCCATCCTTTCGTAGTATCAATGGTATCTGATAGCTCTGCGAACAAAAATGCCGATTTAATGGAAGGCGATGTTTTCTTAGCCTTAAACGGACAGGAATTAAAATACTTTGATCAATATCAAGATAAGCTTGCTTCGTTACAAGGGCAAGAAGTTATCGCAACGATAAGTCGAGATGGTCAAAAGAAAGAAATTACCTTAAAAGTCAGTGATGATGGTAAGTTTGGTATCTACCCAGGCGGCACATATCAACAGTTCGAAGAGTTGGGCTACTTGGCGATAATTCAAAAAAAATATGGACTTCTAGAAAGTATTCCTGTTGGCGCTACTAAATTCGTTAATCAGATTACCGGCTATGGAGCACAACTAAAGAAAATATTTACTCCTAGTACAGGAGCCTATAAAGGTGTAGGCGGATTCAAGGCCATATTCGATATTTTTCCGAGTACCTGGAGCTGGCAGGCCTTTTGGAGCATCACAGCTTTATTGTCAATAATGTTGGCGGTACTAAATCTATTGCCCATACCTGCGTTGGATGGGGGTCACGTAATGTTTTTAATGTATGAAATCATTTCAGGGAGAAAACCGAGCGATAAATTTTTGGAAAATGCGCAAATGGTAGGCTTCTTTTTATTGTTGGCCTTAATATTGTTCGCCAACGGAAACGATATTTATAAGGCAATTTTCAAATAAAACGTAATTCTTTTATTGGGGTATTTTGAAAAAACATTTATATTTGCACCCGCTTTGGTAACGCAAAGTGGTGAATTCCTCCTTAGCTCAGCTGGTTAGAGCATCTGACTGTTAATCAGAGGGTCCTTGGTTCGAGCCCAAGAGGGGGAGCTTTAAAATCAGACAGTTACATTCATTTGTAGCTGTCTTTTTTGTTTAATGGCGTGCTTTTGGCGTGCTTTTTCATATTCGAATGAATTTCTTTTTCCAATTAGGATAGGTTTAATTGAGTAAAGACGTATATATAAGATTAATTAAACAAGATTGTTTGAATCATAAGAC
>JBATIN010000467.1:0-4066 GCA_049667765.1 Flavobacteriaceae bacterium | reverse complement strand
TTCAGAAATAGTTGCCAAAAATGCAGAAATTAATTGCGAAGACTTAGGTTTTATTAATGGTGATGAGGAATTATTAATGCAGCTTTTTCAAAATCTTATTGTCAATGCAATTAAATATTCAAAACCTGAGGGTAAGCCCCTTATCAGAATATCGGATAACGGCATCGGGCTTGCCAATAGCAAAAACGCTGAACTTTTTAAAATTTTTGTGCAAGAGGAAAGTTTAATTAATATTAAGGGTAATGGAGTGGGTCTGGCTACCTGCAAAGAAATAATAGACCTGCATGATGGTAAAATTTGGTTTGAGTCAGAACAGAACGTGGGTACTACATTTTATATTTCTTTCGACCTTCCGTTGAAATCTGAACCTTTAAACTTGCAGAACATGGTCTATTCGTCAAATTAAACGGTTAAGCCCACTAAAAAACCTTTTCTTTCAATTAACTACCGACTTCGATACACCTTTAAAATATACTCCATTTGCTGATTGGTTTCGGCATTTATAAATTTATGTTCAGGATTCTTATCCAACCAGGCCAAAGTTCTTTTTATACCTTCTGCAAAAGGGATGGTTGCTTTAAAGCCCGGCACAAAGGTCTTTATTTTAGAATTATCGAAAAGCACGCTCTCGGCTTTATCGGCAAGTAATGTGCCCGTAAAACTAGGAGCTATCTCACAGATAAAATCAGAGGCGATATGTACAATTTTAGCTGGTTTACCCAAACTATCGGCCAAAATGGTATAGATCATATTCCAAGATAAAACCTCATCTGAAGTAATGTGAAAGGCATGACCAATGGCTTGTGTTAAACCCAATAAACCGACGAAACCTTTTGCAAAATCATCGGAGTGCGTTACGGTCCAAAGAGAAGTACCATCGCCATGTACAATGATTTCTTTTCCTTTTAAAATACGGTCGGCCGTGGTGTATTCATTGAAACCGCCAATGGCAATGGGAATGACCGTATCGTAAGTCAGCGATGGCCGAACGATGGTGATCGGAAAACCTTCTTCACGGTACGCTTTTTGCAAACGGTCTTCACATTTTATTTTGTTGTTGGAGTAGTCCCAAAGGTTGTTACACAATGGAGTGGACTCGGTAATTACAGGATAACTTAACGGAGTCTGATAACAAGATGCCGAACTAATAAAAATATATTGCTTGGTCTTGCCTTTGAATAATTTGATATCACGTTCAATATCTTCGGCCGTAAAGGCGATCCAATTGACCACTACATCCCATTCATGTTTTTTAAGTTCGGTCAACTGTTCGGGTTTGTTGATATCCCCAATAATAGTCTTTGCTCCCTTTACCATTACTTTGGCCTTGCCCCTATTCAACAAATAGAGTACCATGCCTTTTTCCAGGGCCAATCGACTTGATGGGGTACTTATGTTTCCGGTACCGCCTATAAATAATATTTTCATAGTTTGCTATATTTCTTACAAAATAGCACATTTATCCGAGGTTTTCGTCGGACGAACATTTGAATTTCCTTAACCTCGAAACACGACGGATTTCAGGTTTATAATTGTTATCTTAGGATGCACATTTATGATTAACCGTTCAAATCCACTGAAATGAAAAATGTATTAGTATTTCTTTTTTTGCTGACCACAACTTTGATTCTAGGTCAAGAAAAATCGAACTTAGAACTTATCGACATTTTCGATATGGAATATGTTTCGGATCCTCAAATTTCTCCGGATGGAAGCAAAATCGTCTATGTCAGAAATTCAAAAGATGTCATGACCGACCGAAACCTTTCCAATCTTTGGATTATCAATTTTGACGGAAGCAACAATCGCCCTTTGACGACCGGAAACAACAATAACGTTTCTCCCCAATGGTCTCACGATGGTACTAAATTGGCTTATCGATCCAATGCCGAAGACGGTAAGACCAAACTGTATATGATGTGGTTAGACACCAAAGAAAGTGTCCCTTTGACCAACACTCCCAATACGCCTTCGCAAATATCTTGGTCGCACAACGATCGACATTTGGCGTTTACAATGTTCGTTCCTAAAAACCACGAATCTATTGTCAAGCTTCCCCAAAAACCAGAAGGCGCCAAATGGAACGACCCTCCGAAATATATCGACGAAATGACCTATCGCGCCGATGGGGCTGGGTATCTAAAAAGCGGATACAATCAAATCTTTGTACTGTCGACCGATGGCGGTACCCCACGCCAAGTGACTTCTTCCGAGAACAACCATGGTGGTCCCATATGGTCAAACGATAATACGAGTTTGTTTTTCTCGGCCAATCTTCATGAGAACAAGGAGTTTGAACCCGCCAATAGTGAAATCTATAAACTCGACCTAAAGGATGGAAAAATAGATACCTTGACCAATCGGTTCGGCCCAGATGACGGAATGGCACTATCCCCAGACGGAAAAAAAATCGCCTATACCGGTTTTGATGATACTTTTCAAGGCTATCAAGTTACCCAACTTTATCTAATGAATTTCGACGGCAGCGATTCGAAATCGTTGGCTACGGAACTGGACAGGGATATCCAAAACCTGCAATGGGCCGCCGATGGCAAAGGACTTTATTTTCAGTACGATGACAAAGGCGACACCAAAATAGGGTACATAACCCTTAGTGGAAAGGTTTCAACAATTGCTGAAAATTTAGGCGGACTTTCGCTGGGAAGGCCGTATAATCAAGGTGATTTCACGGTTTCCAATAACGGTCGGTTTGCCTACACCTTGGGCGGCACGCAGCACCCTTCCGATTTGGGTACCTATTACAAAGGCAACAATAATCGACTTACACGGCTCAATGAAGACCTGTTCTCGTTCCGAAATATCGCCGAAGTCGAGGAACTTTGGTGGGAGTCTTCGTTTGACCAACGAAAAATACAGGGATGGGTCGTAAAGCCACCGAATTTTGACGCCTCAAAAAAATACCCAATGATCTTGGAAATACACGGTGGACCTTTTACCAGCTATGGTTCCGTTTTTTCCGCCGAGATTCAAGCGTATGCCGCGGCAGGCTATGTAGTACTATATACCAATCCGAGAGGGAGCACCAGTTATGGTCAAGAATTCGGCAACCTCATCCACCACGATTATCCCAACCATGATTATGATGATCTGATGTCGGGTGTCGATGCAGTATTGGCTAAAGGATATGTAGACGATAAAAACCTTTTCGTGACCGGCGGTAGCGGTGGTGGCGTGCTCACGGCATGGATCGTGGGCAAGACAGATCGGTTCAAGGCTGCTGTAGTCGCAAAACCGGTGATCAACTGGTACAGTTTCGTATTATATGCAGACAACCCGGGTTTCTTCTACAAGTATTGGTTTCCGAACAAGCCATGGGAAGATCCAGAAAATTATCTAAAACGCTCCCCGTTAACTTATGTAGGCAACATCAAAACCCCGACCATGCTATTGACCGGTGAAGAGGATTATAGAACTCCAATAGCTGAATCGGAACAATTTTACGCGGCGCTTAAGCTCCAGAAGGTGGAATCCGCTATGGTACGTATACCCGGTGCCGGACATGGCATCGCGGATCGACCGAGTAATCTAATTGCGAAAATAGCCAGTGTGTTGGCCTGGTTCGATAAGTTCAAAGACAAATAGTTTATGGTCACTACACTTAAAAATTTGCAAATTGCTTTAATCATGGGTATTCTAGCATTGCCAATACCACTTTCGTCGCAATCGACCAAGGTGATGACCTATAACATTAAATATGACAATGTTAGCGATACAGTAAACAATTGGAACGACCGTAAAGAAGCCATGGTCGATCAATTGAAAAAACATGATCCAGGCATCATTGGCATGCAGGAGGTGTTGTACGGGCAATTGGAATACTTGGACGAATCTCTACCGGACTTCGAATACGTAGGCGTAGGCCGAGATGATGGAAAACAAAAAGGCGAATTCTCCCCTATTCTCTATAATTCCAAGAAATTTGCCCTTTTAAGGTCAAATACATTTTGGCTATCAAAAACGCCCGAAAAGGTTTCCGTTGGATGGGATGCAGCGTTGGAGCGTATTTGTACGTATGCACTTTTTGAGGATAAAAATTCAGGTCAAA
>JBATIN010000466.1:0-3997 GCA_049667765.1 Flavobacteriaceae bacterium | reverse complement strand
GCTGTTTGATAAGCTCAAGACCAAATACCAAGAGCAATTAAACTATTATTCCGGACTTACCTTAGATATTCAATACCAGAAAATAGATGAAATTATCTCCGATATGGAAGCCTATCGCAGAAACATCGACATTTTGATCAACAATAAAGATCGCGAAATAGCGGAAAAAGAAACCCTTATATTCAATGAATACATTGATAAGTTTAATCATTTCTATAAAGAACAAGAATCAGAAATCGATATGAATCCTACGAGCGATCCTGATATACAGGACACCTTGCCCATATCAGACACCATGGCAAGAGACGTTACCAAAATTGAAGAGCCCGAAGAAACAGAAGAATTAAAAGACACGGTTTTGGTACCCGAAAAACAGTAATTTCTACAAACAATCTAACACAGCTAAATCTAAAACTGGCAGTCTTAAGGTCTTAACGGTAGCAGGGCAATGGCGTCTGGAAGGATTTCATTTTTCTTAAGAGGAAGTGATTCTGGTATTTTAACTAAACGTTACAAACCATCCTGACACCATTAAACAGGTGATTTGCCTTTTTTGTAAGACGTTATAAATAGTAAAACGTAATATCTTAAGTACAGTAGTAGGGTTGTTTCTAAACGTATTCCTTTAGAATACCGATCAGCGTATTAGCATCTTGTTCCCCACTTTGTCGCCATACCATTTCGCCTTTTTTATAGATCATAAGCGTTGGCAAACCTTTTACACGTAGTGCTTGTGAAAGCTCTTTGTTTTTATCGACGTCGATCTTAATGACCTTGCTTTTATCGCCCAAGGCCGCCGCTACATCGCGAAGTACGGCGTGCATGGCAGTTGACTGTTCGTTCCATTCTGCATAAAAATCCAACAGTACCGGTACTTTTAAATCTATAAGATCGCCAAACTTTGACATATATAAAGCATTGTATTATGCGCCAAATGTAATAAAAAATGTGAAAAAATCGCCGCTATGCCCATTTTTGTAGCTTAAAACGACCATTTAATTACGCAATTTGCTTCTTTTTCAAGTTGATGACCGTGATTTCGGGCCAAATACCTACACGACCCGGATATCCTAAAAAGCCGAAACCACGATTAACATTAATAAATTGACCCAATTCTTGGTAAATACCGGCCCAGTATTTATAGCGCCATTTCACAGGGCTCCATTTAACCCAGCCTGGTATTTCTATACCAAATTGCATACCATGGGTATGACCGCTTAAGGTAAGATGGTAATGGTACGCATCGTTGATGACCACATCTTCCCAATGTGATGGATCATGGCTCAATAAAATCTTAAAATCGTCTTTTTCAATTGTGGATACCGCTTTTTTGAGATCTCCCGCTTTTTTAAATCCGCCCCTACCCCAATTTTCAACTCCTATCAAGGCCAAACGATCGTTTCCCCTTTTCAAATAACGACTTTCGTTCAATAACAGATCAAACCCCATTTCTTTTTGAAGCGCAATAAGCTTGTTTAAATTTTCGGTCTTAGCCTCAGGCGTTTCCCAGTCAACGTAATCACCATAATCATGGTTTCCTAAAATGGAATATTTTCCGTCCTTTGCTTCAAGGGTTGTAAAAAGATCCTTCCATGGGTACATTTCGTCCACTTTGTTGTTGACCATATCACCGGTAAAGAAAAGCACATCACTTTGCTGTTGGTTGACCAGATCGATCGCATATTCAATTTTTTTACGGTTGTCAAAACTTCCACTATGCACATCTGAAATTTGCGTTATTCGATAACCATCGAAAGCATCGGGAAGATCTTCGAATTCCAAATCATAGGACAACACCTTGAAATTATATTTCCCCCTATACATACCATAGAGTAAAGACCCAAAGGGTATTGCGGCAATTCCCATACCCAATAAGCTCAAAAACCTACGACGCTCTGGAATAGTGAATGTCTTGTTGCCACCAATAAATTTATGATATATCCCTATAAAGAATCGAAAAATATCCTCTGAAAAAAGAAATAGAATAGTAATCACCTGAAACGTAATTACGGTCAACAAAAACCCGAAAGCATAGCTCTTAGGCCGGCTTAAAACCCTTCCATCATCCCCTCCCAATGCAAATTGATACAAAAAGTTACCAAGTACCAATACTAATATGGCGATGAACAAATAATAGACCCAAGGCAAGCGGGTTACAGTTTTTAGTGCTTGTAAAGCATAAAGCCCAAGGGCAGAATAGATGAGTATAAAGATGATCCATCGGAGCATAACGATTTTTTACAAAAGTATTTCTTAATGCGGAATTGCTAGTACCGTTTACCTTTTATTTAACTTCATGCAAGATTTTCTGAATCGTTTCCATACTACTGACACCTATTTCGTCATCCTTTAAAAAGGAAGGTGAGTTCATGGAAACCTTAGGTGCCTGCAACAAGGTTCTATCAAAATCTATACCTGAAAGATGTATGGCCTTGAATCCGATTTCTTTAAAGGAATGCACATTGGCAGGCCGAATACCACCACCAGGCATTATGATACATTTAGAGGCTTTACGGTGAAGGTCCGCCAACAACTCAATACCTTCAATGGCAGCATTCCGCTGTCCGGATGTCAAAATATAATCGGCACCCATAGCCTCTAATTGGTCGAAAGTCCCCATAGGGTCGTCGACCCAATCAAATGCTCTATGAAACGTAAATTTCAAACCTTTTGACTGTTCTTTAAGCGCTGCTGTACGTTCTAGGTCAACTGTAAAATTCTGGTGAAGCACTCCGGTTACGATGCCCTGAAACCCTAGATCGACACAATGGGCAATGTCTTCCTTCATGATCTCATAATCATCTTTGGAATACGTAAAATCACCACTTCTAGACCGTATGAGCACATGAACCGGAATCGAGATTTGCTCTTTTACCGCCTTTAATAGCCCATAGGAAGGCGTAATACCCCCAACAGCCAATTCAGAACAAAGTTCTATGCGGTTGGCTCCCGCTTTCTGGGCGTTCAAGGCCGAAGCTAACGAATTGGCACAAACTTCTACGATCATTAATATTAGTTCAAGTTTAGATATCTAGTCCAAATACCGGCCCAGTACCGAAATACCATTGCTCACCAAGCAGTATCGCAAGATTTCATAATACGGCACTATGGGACTTTAACAATATCCCTTATATTTAGTGACCTAAAAGTAATCAACACGATCCATGCAAAGAAGAAAGTTTCTTAAAAATTCGAGCGCTGCCACCGCCGGCCTACTCACCGCATCAGTACTTACTGGATGCAAAGAAGAGGTGAGCACAACAGCCAAAACCAACGAAGTCGACCCCATTAGGCCCATAGTTATCTGTACCTGGAATTTTCACAATGCCACCGCCAAGGCCTGGGAAGTTTTACAAAACGGAGGCGCTTCCCTCGATGCCGTCGAACAAGGGGTTATGGTCGAAGAAGCCGATATAGAAAACCAGACCGTAGGCGTGGGCGGGCGACCTGACCGTGACGGTAATGTTACCTTAGACGCTTGCATAATGGACAAAGACAGTAACTGTGGCGCCGTATTGTGTATGCAAAATATCGCCCACCCGATTTCGGTAGCACGAAAAGTGATGGAAAAAACGCCCCATGTCATCTTGGCCGGCAAAGGCGCCGAGCAGTTCGCTTACGAGATAGGCTTCAAAAAAACCGACCTGCTCACCGAAAAATCAAAACAGGAATGGTTGGAATGGAAAAAGACCTCAAAATATGAAACTCCTATAAACATAGAAAACCACGACACCATTGGCATGTTGGCCATTGATAAAAACGGAGATCTTGCTGGAGGCTGTACGACCAGCGGCATGGCCTATAAATATGCAGGGCGTGTGGGCGACTCCCCGATACTCGGGGCCGGCCTTTTCATCGACAATGAAATTGGCGGCGCTTCGGCCACAGGGGTAGGTGAAGAAGTAGTGCGTATGGTCGGCAGTTTTTTGATCGTAGAATTAATGCGCCAAGGCAAATCACCCCAAGAGGCCTGCGAAGAAGGCGTAAAACGCATTAT
>JBATIN010000465.1:0-1934 GCA_049667765.1 Flavobacteriaceae bacterium | reverse complement strand
GAAATGAAGAAAACCTGTGGAGAACCCAAGGGTCTATCAAGAATTCAAGCGGAAATCTGGCATTGCATATCATCGGGGGGACGAATTACCTCATCGGAACCACGTTGGCCCAAACCGGGTATGTTCGCGATCGCGATGCAGAATTTATTAGGAAAAGTGTTGAAAGTAAGGAACTTGTACGCCAGCTGGAGGAACTCATTCCGCTCATCAATAAAACATTGGACGCTATCGATATGGAGGCCGATTACCCGCTACCATTCGATGGCGAAAAACGCAAGAATAGCTACGTCCTACTGCAATTGGCGCTGCATTTGAACTATCATCTCGGACAGGTCAATTATCTCAGAAGGGTTTTGGAATGAGTAGAATGGCATTTCATAAAAATGATGAAATGAATGTCCTATGGGATAGTTTTACGATTGAAAGAAACGCAAGAAGACAAATAGGCGAGGCCCATTTAGATATCATACAATATTTTACACCCCTGACATCAACTGTCACCAGGTCATAGTATTTTTGATATAAGAAAAGCAAAAGAACTTTTCAACAAATCACTAAAAATAAAACTATGGACACCTTAAAACAGTTAAAAGACGAACTCGAATATGAGGTCAACGTGACAAAAAAATTCTTTAATTCGTTTCCCGAAGGAAAGAACGATTTCAAACCGCATGAAAAGAGCATGAAACTAATCGACCTTGCCGACCATATTGCAGCAATTTTTGGTTGGCCTGTTGCGATCTTGAACACTTCCAAGCTCGACATCTCCGAGGCGGATGAGACGGAGAAAGCGAAGAATAGGGCGCAATTGTTAAGCGTACTTGAAAAAGAATACAAAGCCTCGTTAGCGGCCTTGGAAAAGGTTTCGGAGCAAGATCTTAAACCCAACTGGGCCTTGACCATGGGCGATCAAAAACTGATGGAATGGTCAAAATACGGTGCTATTCGCCATTCTTTGAACCAGATTACGCACCATCGCGCACAATTGGGTGTCTACTATCGCTTGATGGATATTCCGCTACCCGCAAGTTATGGACCTTCAGCAGACGATCAAAGTTTTTAAGGTAATCTGGCATGGTCTCTCTATGCCGTTGTTATACCTTTAATATACGACAGACGAATCGTACCGTTACGGGCTAAGTGCCTTTTAGGGACTTGGCGCTACCATCGGCAAACCGTTCAAGATTTCACCCCGCTACTGCTGGCTACTGGTGTTACAGGCGTTCGCGAATGGTCTTGTTTGATTTAAAATGGCCAAATAATGGGCACCAAGAGCATCGTTGTTATAAAAAATACAAGTAGAAGGGGCGCTCCCACTTTCATGTAGTCCATAAATTTATAACCTCCAGCCGATAATACCATGGCGTTTGTCGTGGTGCCTACGGGTGTCAAAAATGCCGTTGATGCGCTAATGGCGACCACGATCATGAACGGTTCGGGGGAAACACCTAGGGAAACGGCCGCCATATAGGCAATTGGCGCCATAAGCACCGCTGTGGCGGAATTATTGATGGTCTGACTAAAAGAAGTTGTCAATAGAAAAACACCACCCAAAAGTACCGTAGGGTGTATATCGCCCAAATATTCAACGAGATTATTTGCGACCATTTTCGCTATCCCTGTTTTCTGCAATGCGGTTCCCATGGGGATCATAGCAGCGATCATGACTACGCTTGTCCAACTGATACCTTTGTAAGCTTTAGCAATGGGTACGCAGCCGGACAACATCATGATACCCGCACAGACCAGTGCGGCAACGGCACCTGGGAATATATTGAAAACCAGCAACAATATCATTAGTACCAACGTGCCTAGGGCTATATAAGACCGTACACTGAGTACGTCTACATTTTTGACCATGGCTTCGGGGCTTCCCGATATGACCAGATTTTCATAAACCGTTTGTAATGTTTCAATATTGCTCCACGTACCTC
>JBATIN010000464.1:0-2327 GCA_049667765.1 Flavobacteriaceae bacterium | reverse complement strand
GGGTATATGTGAACCCGTTCGAAAAAATGAAAATCGATGGCCTTAAACATTCATACTCCGTATTGGAAAGGGCATTTAAGATTATCATGGCGAAAGAATCTTTTCAAAAATTCGAAGATTGTGACTTTATGGTCTGCCCCTCGGAACTCAATAATTTCAGCACTTTTGCTTTGAAAGATGTAGATGTTATTTTCAATTTTGGCTACGAGGCTACTAAAAAGGGATTGACATCGGGTGCCTTTACCTTGGAAGGGAACAGGCCAAATACCCCCAATGGAAAATAGATAGGTAACAGATAGCTATTTTCTATACTCAGCATGAGAAATTTAACTTGTAAATCAACCAACTTATCATAAAAATACCCTCCAAACATAACCGATGAACATGGACGCATTCAGGTTCGATAAAGAGGGTATTTCCGTGTTTTATCAACACTGGACCAGAAAACTATTTAGGCAATCTGTACTTTTTTGGGTGGTAACTTTTTGGCCTCTTCCTTTTTGGCCAATTTAAAGCTCAAAATACCATCGTTGTACTTTGCCTTGATTTCTTCTTGTTTTATACTTTCAGGTAATTGCAAAGACCGTTGAAACGAGTTATAACTAAACTCTCGACGAGTGTAGTTATCATCTTTATCTTCTTTCGAAGATTCTTTTTCAGCCGTAATATTAAGGCAACCATCTTCAATGGTGACTTCAAAATCTTTCTTGGCAAAGCCTGGAGCTGCCAGTTCAATTTCGAAATTATCATCGGTTTCCTTAATGTTCAAGGCAGGCTCTGCGGTTTTGCCGTTCCAAAAAGAATCAGGCACCATATTTCTGACCCATCCGCGGTTGTCGAAGAAATCATCCATATCAAAAAAATCTTGGGTAATCAAATTTCCAAAAGGTCTTCTTCTAAATTTTACGAGTGACATAGTATTATTATTTTAGGTTAAACAATCATTAATTAATCATACCCAAAAATACAATGCGAGCACACGGTGCAAAATGACCTAGGTCAGGATGATGGAATTTTTAATATTTTTATTTTTGTGGTTATCGATTTTTCCTCCTAAATGTTGGGCGTAGTTTAATGTGTTGATTTTTTGGTGTAAGAACTTTTACAATTGTTGAATCGCTTCTCCATTTCCCATTGAGGCCTAACACGGAAGTAGTGGCGAACAGACCCTAAGGACGTCATTTTAGATCCATTGATGCGTACTGGGTAAAGCAAAGACTTCAAAGGAAATCCATGCGGAAAACTAAAGAATAAACAGTAAATTTAACCACGAAGGAATAGAGGTTGAGCACATCATTTGCTATGCTCACTTTCGTCGGGCGTACCTGGTTTTAGTTGACCGGCTCATCCACATAAAGTTATTAATTTTGAGAAAATGAATGCTACTAAAGATAACATGACCTTACTATCCCCAGTTTGGACACATTTAACAACGCATAAAATTGTTAAGGGAAAAGGAATTTATCTCTATGATGAAGATAATAACCGATACACCGATTTCACTTCAGGGATTGGAGTGGTAAATACGGGGCATTGCCACCCAAATGTCGTTAAAGCGATTAAAGAACAAGCGGAAAATTTGTTGTTTGGACAAATGAATTGTGTAGTTTCAAAAAGCGCATTGGATCTGGTCGAAAGGCTGAACGACATCACCCCGGAGCCTATTAATCGGTTTTTTTTGGCCAATAGTGGTGCTGAAGCGACTGAAGCATGTGTAAAATTGGCCAAACAAGCAACTGGCAGAAATAACATCATAGTTTTTCAAGGTAGCTTCCACGGCAGAACACATATGACCATGGCCATGACGACCTCTAAAACGGTATACCGCTATAAGTATCAGCCATTACCTGCCGGTGTTTTTGTTTCCCCTTTCCCCTACACCTATCAATATGGATGGGATGAAGACCAAACTATAGATTTTTGCTTAAAACAACTTGATTTACTGTTCTTAGGTCAAACGAGTCCAGATGAAACTGCTGCCATAATTATAGAGCCTGTTCAAGGAGAAGGAGGATACATTCCAGCACCCATAAAATTCATAAAAAAACTTAGGGAAATCTGTAATCAACATGGCATTCTATTAGTGCTCGATGAAGTACAAAGTGGTTTTGCAAGAACGGGAAAAATGTTCTCGTTTGAATATAGCGAGATCATTCCAGACATTATTGTGATGGCCAAGGGATTAGGTAGTGGATTACCAATTTCCGCTATTGCTTCTACAAAAGAAATTATGGACAAATGGCTTCCTGGCACCCATGGAGGTACTTATGGTGGCGGAAGCGCTGTTGCCACCGCTGCCGCCTGCGCCACTATAGACACCATAAAGG
>JBATIN010000463.1:0-7065 GCA_049667765.1 Flavobacteriaceae bacterium | reverse complement strand
AATTGGAGGGGTCGACGTGTATAAAAAAAACCTGCGTAAGCATTCTTACGCAGGTTTATGTCTATCTTAAATTATGAATGAATTGAATCCAACTCTTTGTTGGTCTGGCAATTTAAGCTGCTTGTTCTTCCAAAGGGTGAAGCGGTTCTATGTTTTCGACTTTATTTTTTCCTTTTCTAAACCAAATTTTCATGCGATAGGTAATATTGAATAATGTTGGCACAATTATCAAGGTCAAAAAGGTAGCTACGATCAAACCAAAGATAACCGTCCATGCCAAAGGCCCCCAGAATACTACGTTGTCGCCGCCCACATAAATTTTGGGGTCAAATTCCGAGAAGAGTGAAAAGAAATCTATGTTAAGCCCAATAGCGAGCGGAATCAACCCTAATACGGTAGTGATCGCAGTTAAAAGCACGGGTCGTAATCGTGCTTTGCCTCCCCGGATCATTGCATCTTTGGCATCGTCAAGTGTTAAAAGATCTCCCATATCTTGCATGCCTAGGTTTATTTTTCGACGATCTATGAGAATTTGCGTATAATCGAGCAGTACCACCCCATTGTTGACCACGATACCCGCCAGTGAAATAATGCCCATCATGGTCATCATGATAACGAAAGACCATCCAGTAAGCATTAAACCTCCAAATACACCGATGAAACTCAAGAAAATAGCGATCATAATGATCAATGGTTTTGAGATACCGCCGAATTGGAAGATCAAGATTAACATAATCAGGCCTAGACCGGAAAAGAAAGCGCCAACTAGAAATAGCATCTGTTTGTTCTGCTCTTCAATTTGTCCTGTATAGTCTATTTTGATGTCGCTAGGTAGGCCTTCAAAATTTTCCATCTCTTTTTGAATTTCGGCTACAATGGCCGCCGCATCGGTAAAGCCAGGTTTTAATCCGGAGTATACCGTAACTACACGCTTTCCGTCTCGATGCTTTATGGCACTAAATGCAGAGGTATTCCTTTCTTTGGCAACCGAAGAAACCGGAATTTCCTTGATCTGGCCTGATGCAGCGTCCCTAAAAATAATGTTCTGGTTGAAGAGTGCATTTTTATTGTAGCGCAGGTCTTCATTAAATCGTACGTTAATGTCATAATCTTCACCGGCTTCTTTATATATTCCTGCTTTTTCACCGAACAACGAACGCCGAAGTTGGTTGCCTACTTGGCCTACGGCCACCCCAAGCTCGCCCGCTTTTTCGCGATCTACTACCACTTGCATCGATGGTTTACTCTTGTTAACGTCAATTTTAATCTCTTCGATACCCGCAATATTTTTGGTATTGATAAAGTTTCTGACATCTTCGGCACTATTGATCAATTCGTCATAATCTTTACCTTCCAGTTCTATGTTTATAGGATAACCTGCTGGTGGGCCATTAGCATCTTTTTCAACCGAAATGGCCACCCCTGGGTATATGCCACTTAGTGCATTTTGTACCTTGGCACGAATGTCTTCGGTATTGATACCATTTCTGAATTTGTATTCGCTGAAATTGACGGTCATTTTGCCCCGGTGTGGCATTTCGGCCGCTGAACCTCCGTCGGTCAACGGGTTTCCTGCTCCTTCACCTACTTGTGATACTGCAGAGGTTACCATAAAGCTTTTGCCCTCCTTTTTGTATGTTGGATCATCTAGTAAGGTATAGACTTGTTTTTCTACTTCCTTGGTAATTGCATTTGTTTTTTCAATATCAGTACCTTCTGGGTATTCTATATAAACATAAATCTCATTTGGTTTATTATCAGGAAAAAATTCGATTTTAGTTCTGCCGCTTCCAACTGACATACCGAAAAGCATAAATACGCCGATAAGAAATAGAAAAGTAATGCCTACATACCAATATACATTGCTACCTCGCAGGGCATGCTTTAAACGACGTTCATACCAATTTTCAAAACGGACCATCGCATTTTTTTGGAAGCCGATCGCGGCACCTTTAATAACATACCTATAGACCCAGAACAGTATGGCGGTAACCAGAAGTACGGTTCCCAGCCCACGCATGGCTCCTCCAAAGATTAAGATAAGTAGGCCGAATCCTCCTAAGATTATGCTCAATCGAATCAATTGTTTCATGGTCAATTCTTTCTCGTCGGTATCCATGAACTGCGATACCAACATTGAGTTCATGAAAATGGCTACAAATAATGATGACCCTAATACTACCGATAAGGTAATCGGAAAATAGATCATAAATTGCCCGAAGATGCCTGGCCAAAGGCCAAGGGGCACAAAGGCAGCAACCGTAGTCGCGGTGGAGATTATGATAGGCCATGCAATTTCGCCTATTCCTTTTTTGGCGGCTTCGATCCTAGGCATTCCTTCATCCATCAATCGATAAACATTCTCTACTACAACGATTCCATTATCAACCAGCATACCAAGCCCCATGATCATGCCGAACAAAATCATGGTATTTAAAGTGTAGCCCAGCCACGAAAGAATGACGAAAGACATAAACATGGACATCGGTATCGCAAAGCCGACGAAAAGAGCGTTTCTAAATCCGAGAAAGAACATTAAAACGGTGACCACTAGAATAATACCAAAAATAATATTGTTCACTAGGTCGTCCACTTGGTTCAGGGTTCGGCTCGAAGAGTCATTGGCAATAGAAATATGCAGGTCTTGGGGAAAGTAGGTCGCCTGTTCTTTTTTTACGATTTCCTTAATTTGGTCTGCTGCCGAAATAGCATTGCGGCCTGCCCTTTTTTTAACATCGAGCATAACAACGTTATCACCGAATTCACGGGCATAAGTGGTCTTGTCTTTTTCTTCGAAACGTACTTCGGCAATATCTTTTAAATATACCGCACCGTTGTCAGACTTTACCACAAAGTTGTTCAGCTCACTAGGGTTTTCTATTTCACCTAGGATGCGAATGGTTCGTCTTTGTCCGCTTGATTTAAGGTTTCCTGCGGACATGGTCATATTTCCGTTACTTATTGTACTTAAAATATCTTGAAAACTAACTTGAGCGGCCATCATTTTATAGACATCCACCGCAATTTCAACTTCTTTTTCTTGTGCTCCTCGTATATCGGCTTTTTTAACTTCAGGAAGATCTTCTATCTCATCTTGTAGGTATTCTGCATATTCCTTTAACTTCTCAACAGGATAATCTCCGGTAAAATTGATGTTCATGATGGGTACTTCCTCGGAAAAATTAAGGTCGAACACATTGGGCTCTACTTTTGCCCCGTTGAAGGTAGGCCAATCTTCACTTGATTTTTCGCTATCAACTTCGTCTTTTACCCTTTGTTTGGCCTCTTCTACGGTGATTTCTTCATCGAATTCTACGGTGATAATGGCGTAATCTTCTTGAGAAGTAGAAATAATTTCGACCACGTTGCTTATGTTCTTCAACTTATCTTCTAACGGATCAGTAATCAGTCTTTCAATATCTTCTGCCGTGTTACCAGGGTAGGGGGTACTTACATAGATCTTGGTCTCGACAATTTCAGGAAAATCTTCGCGGGGCATAGCTTGATAGGCCGAATAGCCCAGCCACAGAAAAATTGCGATCATTACATAAATCACCGATGGGTTGTCAATGGCCCAAGAGGATAGCTTGAATTCCTTATCGGCGTTCTTTTGTACTTTGCTCATGGACTATTGGTTTTTTATTTCAACTTTTTGACCGTCTTTTACGCTACGCGCCCCTTCTTTGATAACGTGTTGCCCATTTTCTAAGCCGGTTAGCACTTCTACTTTTCCGGTTTGAGTTCTGCCTGTTGTAATGATGCTGCGTTTGGCCAAGGCTACATTTTCGGTATTGGGGTTTTCGGCGACATAAACATATTGTTCACCTTCGGCATTTTCAGATATAATGCTCTGCGGAATTAAAATGGCATTTTCACTGGTATAATCGTTTAGGTTTACTTTGGCCGAAAGGTTGGGCTTAATACTTCCTTTTTTATTCGGAACGGGGATTTCAACACTAAAGGAGCGATTGCCAGGTTTTATAAAGTTGCCAGTTTCTCTAATGGTCGTGGTAATACTGTCACCAAGAACAGGAAAATAGACCAGGGCTTCATTGCCTTTTTTTATTGATCCAAGATAGGTTTCGGGCACTTCCACATCAATATACATGTCAGATAAGTTGATGATGCGAAACACCTCGGCGCCAGGGCCGGGGGCTACAACGGTTCCTTGATCTTTTATAACATCATCGATAATGCCTGAAAATGGGGCTCTTATGGTCGATTTGCCTAATTGGCTCTGCACTTGTTTTACTGTATTTTCAGATGCATTGTATTGGGCTTTTGCCTGTAGGTATTGAATTTCGGAACCTATTTTTTGATCCCAAAGTCTTTGCTGTCTTTCAAAGGTTGTCTTTGCCAGTTCGGCCTGGGTTTTTAATTGTGCCAATTGGCTGCTCATGCCGCCGTCGTCTATGGAGGCTAAGATTTGCCCTTTAGTTACCCGATCGCCTTCTTTTACATAGACTCTTTGTAAGGTGCCTGCCATCTCAGGGTAGATCAATACATTTTGTTTGGTCTTTACGTCGCCCTGAAGTTCTAAAAAGTGTTCGAATTTTTCAGTTTCGATCGTTACTGTGGTCACCAAAGGCATTTTTTCTTCACCAGATTTACTGGCAATGGCAGAATCGAGCAGTTTTAAATTTGCTTCGATTTGTTTTTGCGCTTCTGTAATCTCATTTTTCTTGGCCCGCATGGCCTCAAGATTACCTTCGGAAAGGATAGCTTCAATGGGTTGCTCTTGCTTATTTCCGCACGAAAGTAGCGTAAAGGCAATTATAGTTAGAAAGCTTATTGTTTTCATGGATATATATTTATAGACTGATGTTGTTAGTTGATCATTCATTGTTCAATAGGGTTTGTAACTGCGTTTTCGTGTTAATGACTTCGACCATAGATTGCAGATAATTCTGTTGGGCATCGTAGAGCTGTGTTTGTGCTTGCCGCAGTTCAAAACTGCTGGCCAAACCTTCGGTATATTTTATTTGATTCTTGTGTTCTATCCGTTCTGCCAATAAAATATTTTTCTTGGCCGTATCATATTGCTCAATGGCGAGTTCGTAGCTGCTTTTAGCTTGTTCTAGCTGTAGACGAATTTGCTCTTCGGCCTCGGTCAATTGCGTTTTTGCTTTGTCCAAGGCGATTTTGGCACGTGCAGTTCCGGCACTTCGTTGTCCTGAACTAAAGATTGGAATGTTGAGGTTGAGTCCCAATACCGATGAATCAAACCATTGTTGGTCACTGTTGAAAAAATTGAAATTATTGGCATATGCGGCTGAACCGTAATTCAAAAAGGCGTTTAAGGTGGGCAATGCTTTACTTTTTGCCAGTTTCCATTCAAAATAACGTTGTTGGTTTAGGTTCATGGCAATTTTATAATCTATGTTGTTCTCGACATTAAACTCAGGGTTCAAGAGTGTCAAGTCGATTTGCTTTTGTGCAAGGTCATCAAGGTTTTGACCTAATTTAGTTGGCACGTCTATTGCAATACCCATGGTGAGGTTCAACATTTGTAACGTAATAGCCTTTAACCGAATAGCATTTTTAAGTTGATTGTCTACCGAAGATAGGGTAATCTGTAATTGTTCAACACTTTCTTCATCCCCTAGTCCGTTTTCATACAGTTTACTTGTTTCAAAAAGGTTCTTTTCGAGATTTATCTTGTTTTTTTCGAGTATTGCGGCACTCTCATTTGCCAAAAGCACATTTCCATAGGCTTCGGTTACCGCCTTTCGTACCTCAAGATCTGTTTTCTCATTAGAATTGGCCGTGTAGCTCAAAAATGCCTTTGTTGCCTGTACCCCAACAATATAAGATCCGTCGAATATGGTTTGGTTTAAAGTAGCAGTGGCGGTCATCTGTTGAGGTTGCCCAAAGACTATCGGCTGAAATGTGCCAGGATCACCGCCAAAGAATTCTGCCGGAATTAAAGAAACGGGCTGTTTCAACTGATTCTGATAACCGACCGCCCCTGTGATTTGAGGAAGTCCGGTTGCGATGGTTGCCCATTTTTGTTTTCGAGCATCAATGAGATCTCGATCTGCATTAATGGCGCTGTAATTGTTCTCTAAAGCAAAGTCAATGGCTTCCTGTAAAGTAAAACTGCGTGCTTTCTCAACCACTTCTTGTGAACGCCCTATCGTAATGGTTAAAAATGCTAAGAATACTAAAAATTGGTTTCGCATTTATTCTTGATTTGAATTGATGATTTCATTTAATATTTTTCTTCCAGATGGTGTCACGATTCCTCGAATATGATATTCCAAAAAATCATCTTCCAGCTTTCGTATAGGGAATTTCGCAAATGGAAACAGATTGTGGTCTTTTATACTGATAACACCGCTGAAATATATACGGGAGACAAAATTAACATTGAGATTTTGCCTGTAAATACCTAGTTCAATGCCTTTTTTTAAGTTTTCTACTACACACTTTTGCATCATCTCGAACTGTTTTTGTTTGATGCTGGCATAAGTTTTGGGATAATATTTTTGCAATTGGTACTGCGGCGATGATTTCTCGTCCTTTAAATGAGACATAGCGAACTTTTTAATTTCGTAGAGTTCCTCTATCGGATTCTTCCCTAACGAACAAATGTGATCTATACCAGTTGAAATCATATGGAAGAGATATTCACTGCTATCTTCAATTAGTTGCGTCTTGTTATGATAATGCGTATAAATTGTTTTCTTTGAAATACCCATCTCGCTGGCAAGGTCATCCATCGTAACACTTTTGAACCCAAGGTTCAAAAACATATCTGTCGCGTTATGTAAAATCTTTTACTTCATAAGGTAACGGGGTGCAAAGATAATCAGGAAACTATAAAAACCTAAAAAGTTTCCAAAGTTTAAATTAATTTAACATTCTTGGCGACCTAAAATCATTGTTTTTTAAGAATAAAATTCTTATCCGCACTCATAAGCGTATTTTTAAAACATTGGTTTTAAAGAGGATTGCTATTTTTGCCGAATTTTTATGTCGATTATTAGTCCCGTGCCAAATCATTTGTGAAATTGGATGTATTTTTAACGAAAATCGCAGTTAATGCATAGCATAGAGCAGTAC
>JBATIN010000462.1:0-2092 GCA_049667765.1 Flavobacteriaceae bacterium | reverse complement strand
ACGATGAATTCGTTGAAAGGATGTCCGTCGACCCGAATAGGGGCTGTTTGCGAGGTTGCAAAATAACCTGGCCCAATACCATTGATCTGTATATTGTGCTTCGCCCATTCCGTCGCCATATTTTGGGTCAACATTTTAAGTCCCCCCTTGGCGGCAGCATAAGCTCCCACCGTATTGCGGCCCAACTCGCTCATCATGGAGCAAATATTAATGATTTTTCCTTGTTTGCGTTCTATCATGGTTCTCACAACATGTTTTGACATAATAAATGGACTTACCAAATCAATGTCGATGACCTCCTTAAAATCGGCCACTTCCATTTCCTCCAGCGGAGTGCGTTTAATTATGCCCGCATTGTTGACCAAAATATCGATGGCGCCAACTTCGCTTTGAATTTTACTCATAGCTTCAATTACCTGGGCTTCGTCGGCAACGTTGAATTTATAGCCTACAGCTTTTATACCTTCATTTTTATACGACGATACGGCATCATCAATTTTTTGCTGCGATGAATTTCCGTTTACTACGATTGTTGCACCTGCTTTTCCAAGCCCTTTGGCCATAGCCATGCCCAAACCATGTGTACTTCCCGTAACCAAAGCTATTTTACCTTTAAGATCGAACAGTTCTATACTCATATTTCTATCTTAAATCGGTAATTTTTGCGACATCCATATCACTATAGTCTAAATTCTCTCCTGCCATGCCCCAAATAAAGGTGTAGTTGGACGTCCCTGAACCGCAGTGGATTGACCATGGAGGCGAAATGACCGCCTGATGGTTTTGCATCCAAATATGTCTTGTTTCCTGCGGTTGACCCATAAAATGGCAAACGGATTGTCCTTCTGGCACATCCAGATAAAAGTAAACTTCCATTCTACGATCGTGAACGTGGGCTGGCATGGTGTTCCAAACACTTCCTGTTTTGAGTTCTGTCATGCCCATTTGTAATTGACATGTAGTAACCACACCACCAATGATCATTTGACTTACAGTGCGATGGTTCGCGGTTTCAAAAGAACCCAATTCCAATTTATTAGCCTGGGCCAAGCTAACTTTTTTGGTAGGATGGTAAGTGTGCGCCGGCGCAGAATTCAGATAGAACAGTGCGGGTTTGGTCACATCGTCACTTTTAAAAATAACTTCTTTGGCACCCATACCGATATAGAGTGCGTCTTTATGCGCAAGCGGAAAAGAAGTTCCGTCCACCTCCACGGAGCCCGAACCGCCAACATTTATGATTCCCAGTTCGCGCCGTTCCAGGAAATAGTCGGCCTTTAAAGGGTCGATGGTCTCCAATTTCAATGGACTTTTTGGAACCGCAGAACCAGCAATATAGCGATCATAATGCGTGTAGGTCAGATTGATCCTGCCTTTTTGCATAAGATTGCCGATGAGGAACTCCTTGCGAAGTGCCGTGGTGTCATATTTTTTTACGGCTTCAGGACTTGAAGCATATCTTGTTTCGTAGGATACTGCCATGATCTTTTTAAGTATTTAGTTTAAATGTAGGTTTTTCCATAGATTATTTGACTTCTTGCGGGGCTGCCGTTTGGTATTGGAATTCCTTCTCCAAACGTACGTTTTCAAAATCAGGATTGTCAGGCAAGACAAAATGATAGTCCGTTTTTTTGTCCATTCCCACGGTCAAGTCTTGGGTAGACGTGAATTCCATAACATGCCCGCCCAATTTTTTATCATCGGAAATAAAATGAAAATGGAAACCCTTAACGTTGATATTGCCAATAAAATCAGGACAATAAAACCCGATGATGGTTCCGCTGACAGTATTTCCCTCAAAAACAGGTCGGTTGGGAATTAGTACATCAAGACCCTTGTCAAAGGGCGGTTCTTGCTTGGGCACCCCACCACATTTCATATAATCGAATGTTCCGTGGATCTTAAAAACATAAAAAAAGTTTTCAGAAGGCATTTTTTCGGTAAGTTGATCCTTAAGTTTTTCTACGTCATTTGATGCTTGCGATGTTAGCGTAAATTCCATTTCAGGATCAAAGAACGCCGCGTTGACATAGACTAGGGTGTCGCTTTGTTTTCCTTCACTTATCGAGCCGTCTTCGCGCACCCTATAGGC
>JBATIN010000461.1:0-2258 GCA_049667765.1 Flavobacteriaceae bacterium | reverse complement strand
ATTGAACGCCTTCATCTGTCTGTTTCAAGGTCTTTTGCATATCCGATTTCAGCTTTCCGTTATTAAGTAAGATGTTGCTACCTTGGGCTTCTGGAAAGGTGACCGTAGCCGTGGTATTGGCAGGTATCGTTACTTCATATTGAAATTGACCATCCTTGATTTCCCAGTCGGATTTTATTTTTCCGTAGCGTGATAATAACTCTGCATTAGCAGACGTTAATCCACCTCCGGGATGTGGATGAAATAAGATGTGTTTATACCCCGGATTTTCAGGGTCTATTTTTAGTCCGCCCACATGCGTATAAAGCCATTCGCCGATCGCACCATAAGAATAATGGTTGAAACTGTTCATGCCTTCGATAATCGTTCCATCCGGTTTTTGGGTGTCCCATCGCTCCCAAATGGTGGTCGCTCCCATGGTGATGGGATAGATCCAAGAGGGGAATTCCCTGCGGTTCAATAACATAAAGGCCAAGTCGTCACGACCTATTTTAGACAAAGTGCTACAAAGCACATAGGTTCCTAAGAAACCGGTCGTTAAATGCCCGAATTTTTCTACATCCTGCGCAAAATAGCTGGCTGATTTCTCAATAAGATTTTCGGGAATAAGGTCGAACGTGAGCGCCAAGGCATAAGCCGTTTGGGTGTGTGAAACCAATCTTCCATTGGACGTAATGTATTCTTGAACAAATGCTTCCTTGATTTTCTTCGCCAAGGCATCGTATTTTCCAACATCTTCGGATTTTCTTAGGATAGCTGCACTTTTACTCAAAAGGGTAGTGGAGTAATAGGCATAGGCCGTAGCAATCAAATCTTGTTCGGGAACTGAACCATTATAATCGGGCTTGTCGGCATTGTAGGCCAACCAATCGCCCCAATGCCAATGTTTGTCATTATTCCATAGATAGTCCTCACCAGATTCATTCGCCATGTAATCTACCCAGCCTTTCATACTGCCGTATTGTTCTTCGAGAATACGTTTATCTCCGTACGATTGATAGACCGTCCATGGAATGATTACCGCGGCATCTGCCCAGCCGGTTGCGCCCCCTCTAGCGGCTACTCCTTCGCCACCGGTTAGAATATCCGGAATTACATTGGGCACCAATCCGTTTTCGTGTTGGTCTGCCGCTAAATCGTCAAGCCATTTGGTATAGAATGCGGCCACGTCGAAATTGTAGGCGGCCGTCATACTGAATACTTGCGCATCACCCGTCCACCCGGCACGCTCGTCTCGTTGTGGACAATCGGTTGGGATATCCAAAAAATTATCTTTTTGTCCCCATTGAATATTGCTTTGCAATTGGTTGACCATGGGGTCGGATGTGGTAAAACTTCCGGTGGGAGCCATATCGGAATGAACGACTATTCCCGTAATGGCATCTAGACTCAAATCGCCCGGATAATCTATGACCTGGATATAGCGAAACCCATGGGAAGTAAAGCGGGGCTCGAAGACTTCCTCTCCCTCGCCTTTTAGGATATAACTGTCCGTAGCCTCCGCCGCACGAAGGTTGACGGTGTAAAAATTGCCATCCTTGTCCAAGACTTCCGCAAATTTTAGGGTCACTTTATCGCCTGCCTTGCCCTTTACTTTCATTCGTGCCCAGCCGACTATATTTTGGCCTAAGTCCAGCACGATTTCGCCTTTGGGCGTGGTGATCAATTCTTTAGGTTTTATTTCTTCGATGGCCCTAACGGGAGGTCCTTGAGGCGCTACCAAAATGTTTTTGGAATGGTCGATTAGCTCTACCTGTGACCATTTGCTTTCGTCGAACCCGCTTTTTGCCCAGCCCTCCATTTCCAAACGGGCATCATATTTCTCGCCGTTGTACATATCGGATTCCAAAATGGGGCCGTAGGATGCTTTCCAATCCCCATCACTCAGGATGGTATCACTTGTATCATCGGTATAATCCACTTGTAGTTGTACCAAGAGGCCGAGTTGCTTTCCATAAAAAGCATAGTCGCCCTTCCAACCGATGTTCCCGCGGTACCAACCGTCGCCGACAATGGCACCAATGGCATTGTTTTTTTGCAACATTTCGGTTACGTCATAGGTTTGGTATTGTAATCTGTGATTGTAACTGGTATAGCCTGGGGTAAACAAATCGTTGCCCACTTTTTTACCGTTCAAGTGTAGTTCGTAAAGTCCCAAAGCAGTCACGTAGACTTTGGCCGATTTTATGGATTTCTCGGTCTGGAATTCTTTTCTAAAATATTGGGAGGGATGCGATTTTTTCTCCGTCGTAAAATCG
>JBATIN010000460.1:0-5346 GCA_049667765.1 Flavobacteriaceae bacterium | reverse complement strand
TACTAGTAGTGCGCAAACCCATAAATGCCCTAGCACCAAGCAAAGCTGCTTTTTACTCGGCAGTGTTGCCAGGTCTGGGCCAAATCTATAACAAGCGATATTGGAAAGTGCCTATCGTATATGCCGTTATCGGCACTGGTGTATATGCCTATTTGTATAACGATGGTCTTTACGATCGTTTTAGAACCGCATTTAAACGAAGACAGGCCGGATTTACCGATGATGAATTTTGGGACCGTCGAAACCCAGGTGGTGAAATACCCCTTACCCCTGATTTATCTACTGCAGCCCTACAAGATGGTCAAGAAAGATATCAAAGAGATCGCGATTTATCATTATTGGTCACTATAGCCATGTATGCTTTGAACATCGTAGATGCCAATGTTGATGCCCATCTTAAACAATTTAATGTCGATGAAGACCTTAGTTTTGATATGAAACCCTATCTAGATTTGGATCCCATTAACAACGATCCGATCTATGGCATGGCCGTGGTCATAAAATTTTAGGCCTTACACTCCCCTGTCTCTGGCAAAAAGCGGAGTTATTACAAAAATTCTCCAATATACCTATTGGACAAGAAAATAGAAATACGACAGATTTGAATTTTAAACCCTCACCCTGAGCCTTGACGAAGGGTTGAATTTTATCCTTGAACTTGAATATGAGAATAGCACTCTTCGGATACGGAAAAATGGGAAAAATGATCGAAAAGGTCGCCGAGGCCCGTGGGCACCAAGTGGTTGCTAGAGTTGATGTAGATACCCAGAACATTAACTATGATGAAATGGACGTGGCCATTGATTTTAGCATGCCCAATGCAGCCTTTAATAACATTAGCTCTTGCTTTGCTAAAAACGTACCGGTTATTTGTGGCACTACAGGATGGCTACATGAGTACGACAAGGCTATTGAACTTTGTGAAAAACATCGAGGTGCCTTTATTTATGCCTCGAACTTTAGTTTAGGGGTCAATATTTTTTTTGAATTGAATACCTATCTGGCCAAAATGATGCAGCAACTTGACCAATACAAGGTTACTATGGAGGAAATTCACCATACCCAAAAACTCGACGCCCCCAGTGGAACGGCGATTACCTTGGCAGAGGGTATTATTACTAATTCAGGGTATACTGGCTGGAAACTTGATAATGCCGAATCAAAAGAAATTCAAATTAGCGCCAAAAGAATAGACGCAGTACCTGGTACCCACAGTGTAATGTATGATAGTTTAGTAGACAGTATAGAAATAAAACATACGGCACATAACCGTGAAGGTTTTGCCTTAGGTGCGGTCACCGCGGCAGAATGGATTGTTGGCAAAACAGGGGTCTTTAGCATGAAAGATGTGTTAAACCTTGGTTAACTAATATACTATTTTATGGGTAAATGCCCTTATTTGTACGGATATTTGTCAAATCAAACGCTTAGCACTTTTTTCTTGGGCCTATTTACACTCATGAAATTGAATTTTTAAAAAGTAACTTTACAGAATGAACGCAACAGGTTGGATACTTTTCATTTTAATCATTCAGGTCATCCATTTTTTGGGGACATGGAAATTATACGTAAAAGCTGGCAGAAAAGCTTGGGAAGCTGCAGTACCGGTTTATAATGCCATTGTACTGATGAAAATTATCAATCGGCCGAAATGGTGGGTCATTCTATTGTTCATCCCGATTATTAACCTGCTGATGTTTCCAGTGATATGGGTAGAGACCATCCGTAGTTTTGGGAGAAACAGCCTTCTTGAAACCTGGTTGGTCATTTTGACCCTGGGCTTTTATATCTACTATGTCAATTATATGCTCGACGTGAAATACGTCGAAAACCGAAGTCTACACCCTCAATCGGCTGCTGGGGAATGGGTAAGCTCTATCGTTTTTGCCATTGTAGCGGCGACCTTGGTACATACCTACTTTATTCAGCCCTATGTAATTCCCACCGGATCTTTAGAGCGTACCTTACGTATCGGCGACCTTCTCTTTGTAAGTAAATTTCACTACGGAGCACGCACACCCATGACGGCCATTGCCGCACCTATGGTTCATGATACCCTACCCTTTATCGGAACACGTTCTTACCTTAATAAACCACAGATCCCTTATTTTAGGCTACCTGGTTTTAAAAAAATCAAAAGAAACGATATCGTAGTATTTAGCTGGCCGGCGGACACTGTGCGTATCTTTTTCAAAAAAGAAAAAGGCGTTGACAAGCCCATTGACAAAAAATCGAATTATGTAAAACGTTGTGTTGGCCTACCAGGGGATTCGCTAGAAGTCAAAAACGGATTTGTTTACATTAACAACAAGCCACTAGAACTTTCAGATCGTGCCAAAGTACAATTTGATTATACCATTTACTCTAGCAAGGGCGTATCAACAAAATTGCTTCAAGAGCTAGGGGTGACCGAATTCTATAGAACCTTTATTACCAACGGCCTTAGTCCTGATCAAGCTAAAATCGTGAATGACTACATCGTTGGTTATGGCCCACGGGGCAATGATAAATTTGAACTACGAACAAAAGACACTGGTTTCCCTATAGAGGTCATCCGCAAATACGGACTATCGCTAACCGAAGAAACCGGCCGCATTCGCCAGGCTACCTTGACCGATGAAATGGTGGCCGCGTTACGAAATAACAGCGCAATTGACTCCGTCGTGCAAATTATTGACCCTAAAGGCCTTAGAGGTGCGAATCTATTTCCTCAAAGTACGGACTACCCATGGAACTATGATCAAATGGGACCCATTTATATTCCTAAGGCAGGAACCACGGTACCTTTAAACTTAAAAGTCCTTCCCCTTTACAAAAAGATTCTTCGCGAATACGAAGGCAATACCGTTGGCGTAAAAGGGAACCAAGTAACCATTAACGGCGAAGTAGCCGATAGCTACACCTTTAAACAAGATTATTATTGGATGATGGGTGATAACCGAGATCATTCCGAAGATAGCCGAGCTTGGGGCTATGTACCCGAAAACCATATTGTGGGCACCCCTATCTTTATTTGGTTGAGTTTCGATAATTTCAAAGATGCCAGAGGACTTAACGTTAACCCGCCATGGAAATGGAAACCCCGATGGGACCGTATATTTACTACGGTAAACGGTAGCGGTGAACCCGTTTCTTACTTCAAGTACTTTTTGATCGCATTGGCCTTATATTTTGTGGGCGATTATTTTTGGAAAAAAAGAAAAGACAGTTCGAAGTAGGCGGTAGCGGTATGCAGTTGAAGTTTGCATAGGGTATAAAGGTTACACGTCGCAATCATTCCTTAAAAATTGATTTATCATATTTGCTTTCATTGATTCTTTATTTTGAAAACTTTAGTACATCCAACATACTTCCCGAATATTATCACTTTTGCTACCTTGATGCAGCATGATATCATCTGGGAAATTCAAGACAATTATCAAAAACAAACCTTTCGAAACCGTTGTTATATTGCCAATGACCGAGGCAGGCACCTGTTGAACATCCCTATTCAACATGTTGGTAATTCACAAGGGCGACAAAAATATAAGAACGTAAAATTGGAAAACGTGTATGCTTGGCAAAGACAACATTGGCGCACTTTACAAACCGCGTATCGCACCTCCCCTTTTTTTGAATACTATGAAGATGAGCTTGCCCCATTATATGAGAAGAAACATACGTATCTGTTAGAATTCAATTTAAAAACCATCGAGACCGTTTATGGGTGTCTTCAATTGACACCGCCAATAGCACGCACAACAATTTATTTGCCCGATGTTACCGACCTAAATGATGCCAGGGCATTGGTAAATGCAAAAACAAGCTTCGATTTTGAGCAGCCTGAGTATACACAAGTTTTTGGGGACCGACATGGTTTTATAGCTAATAGTAGCATACTAGACCTTTTGTTCAATGAAGGGCCGAATAGTGTGGAGTATCTAAAAAATATAACCTTGCCCGAAATATATGCTTAGGTTCTTTGTTCACTATGGCATTCACTTTTTGGTGCCGATCGCCATCGGGTTGTACTTTTTTCCGAAAGAAAGGAGAATAATGGCAATCAGTGTGCTTTTGGCAGGCATTGTTATAGATATAGATCATTTGTGGGCTGACCCCATTTTTGACCCACAACGCTGCAGTATCGGTTTTCATGCCCTGCACAGCTATTGGGCCATTACCATATACATGTTATTATTAGCATTCGATAAAACAAGGATTTTAGGCTTGGCACTCATGATTCATATTGTCGCCGATCTAGCCGATTGCGGATTTATACTATTTCAAACGAAATGATGCCAATACGGGGTAATGATCCGAGAACTGTATATCAAAGTTTTTATGTGATACCACTTCAAAATCGGAATCCGCTAAAATAAAGTCGATCCGAACAGGCATGCCATGAAAGAGATAGGTTCGGCCATACCCTTGACCCATTTCATTAAAACTATCCAACTTTTCTCCTTTTAAAAGGTGGTAGGCCCTTGAATACTGATTGTTGTTAAAATCACCGCAGATCAAGGTTTTACGATCCGTAGTGTTACGGTGCTCCAAAATAAAGTTAGCCTGTTCTTCTTGTTTTTGGAAACTCTTGGTCAATTGCGCGTACAGTTTTTCGGTAGAACTCCCCTTAATAATGCCTGATCCAGGCGTAATCCCTAACGATTGTAGATGAAGGTTATAGATACGTATGGTATCGTTTTGATACGCAATATCGGCGTAAGTGGCATTGTTTCTTGTATTCGGAAAATTGAGCAATTCTGCGTTTACGATCGGGTACTTTGAAAAAATGCCGACTAACACCTTATGCGGATTATTAATATACTCCAGATGCTTGTACGGATATTCGGTATATTCCATTCTTCGCAAATACCCTGTTTCTTGAAAGCAGACCACATCGGGCTTTTCACGATCCACAAAGGCCTTTATATCTTCAAAAACGGTTTCGCTTTGAATATTCTTATTTACGTTGAACGAACGTACATTGTAACTTAAAATGGTAAGATCATCGGCTTCTTTTACTTTTTCCTTGGCACCAAACCTAATGAAGGTTCCTAAAGTAAGATATCCTATAATAAGTGTAATTAATGACAGGCGCACCTGTCTTTTCCATTTCAATGCCCAAAAAAGTACAAAAAACAGGTTTACTCCTACCAAGAAAGGAACCGATAATCCTAAAAAAGGAAGAAAAGGAAGTGTTGCGACCGATACAAACGGACATAGACACGCCAGCAGTAATATGATAGCAAAAAGACAATTTATCGTAAAGACGATTTTGTTAAAAAAGGATAGGCCTTTCATGGAATTAATCTTCTTTACCCGCTTTGAACAAAAAATCTTTTTCGGCCTTTGAGAGGCTTTCATATC
>JBATIN010000459.1:0-3389 GCA_049667765.1 Flavobacteriaceae bacterium | reverse complement strand
ATATGGTGCATAGTACTGGCTTTCTTTTTGGTAATGACCTCTAAGGTAACCGTAGGTAATTCTAACGGTTTTGTGTCAAAGAAAGTGGCTTCCTGAATTTGTTTTGAAACTTTCTGTTGTGCCTCTTCTTGGGCCAATTGTTGAGTATTTATCGTTTCATTATAAAAACGAATAGCCGTCAAGCCAGTGGAAACTGCCAACAGCAAAATAGCTGCATATTTTAAATAGGGGCGAAAAGCATACTGCGTTTTTTTGCGTTCTTCGGGTGTAATGATGAACGGAACTCGTTCTTCTAGCGAAACAACTTCTTCTTTCAATACTTCCCGAATAACCGGTGCGCTTATTACGGGCGACAAGCCGAACGATGATTTTAAATAGTTTACCCGATCCGTTGGTAGAAAAACGAGTTTGGCATCATTGTTTGTGTAAATCTCACCAATATTGCCTAATGTTAATCGTTCCCCTTTTGCCAATCGCGACTTCCAAGTTTTGACCAAATCGTCGACTTTGGCGAGCATGTCATCGTAAGATACTTTTTCCGAGGTTGCCATGTATGAAACCAAAAGCCCATCGTTGGAAATCAATTGGGCATTGAATGAAAGTGATTTTGAAGGAGGATAAAAGGTATTCGCCTTGGTATCGATAACGGCGGATTTCATTTGCGTTAAAAAAGCACCGAACCCGGGCACTACAACGCAGTTATACCTGTACAATAATTCGGTTATATAGTGTTCTAAGGCCATATGGACAAATATTGGAAAAATTAGCGCGGTTCAAAACACTTGAGACAACTTTTTATTAACATTAAATTTTATGTATTTTGTGGATAACTATGAACCATTCACAACTCTCTGAAGCCGAATTAATTGCAGTTTTAAGACTGCAGAGCATTCCAAATATTGGTGCGGTTACGGCCAAAAAATTGATTTCACATTGTGGCGGTCCAATAGCGGTTTTTGGGGATAAAAGGCACCATCTCCTTAAAATCGATGGAATAGGCACCTACACTCTTCAAGGGCTCTATGATGCAGAACATCTTGAAGCCGCCCAGCAAGAGTATGCCTATATAAAATCCAATGACATTGGCTATTCTTATTTCATGGCGGAAGACTACCCTATGTTTTTAAAGCACTGTATCGATAGCCCAGTTTTACTATTTAGAAGGGGAAATATTGAATTGAAGGGGCGCAAGATCATTAGCATTGTCGGAACCCGTAATATTACCAGTTACGGCATGGCGTTCTGTGAACGGTTTATTGAGGAGGTTGCACCGTTGGATCCCATCATTGTAAGTGGTTTTGCATACGGAGTGGATATTTGCGCACAAAAGTCCGCCATAAAACATGGCCTACAGACCATAGGATGTTTGGCCCACGGGCTGAATCAAATCTACCCAAAAGTGCATTCGAAATATGTTGCTGAAGTAGAAAAACATGGCGGGTTTTTCACCGAGTTTCTAAGCACGAGTAACCCAGATCGCGAGAATTTCTTGAAGCGGAATCGAATAATCGCGGGAATGAGTGAAGCAACAGTTGTTGTAGAATCGGCTGAAAAAGGTGGTAGCCTGGTTACCGCAGACATTGCCAATAGTTATAATCGTGATGTTTTTGCAGTACCCGGTAGGGCAGAAGATAAATACAGTACAGGATGTAATAACCTTATAAAACAACAAAAAGCACAAATGCTGACCTCGGCTGCCGATCTCGTATACCTTTTAGGATGGCAAGTGGAAAAGGAGGAATCCAAAACAATACAAAAGCAACTTTTCGTAGAATTGAACGAAACGGAACAATCAATTTACACGTATTTGCAAAAAGACGGCAAACAGTTATTAGACAGTATCGCCCTTGAATGTAAGCTGCCCATCTTTAGGGTTTCTTCTACGCTGCTGAATATGGAAATGAAGGGAGTTATTCGCCCATTACCAGGAAAATTGTTCGAGGCAATTTAAAAATTAACCGACCCATAAGTCGGTTATTACTATTATTTCTATGTTTTGCTAGATATTTGGGGCGTTAATCGATAAAGTGCCGCTAAAAAACCGGTTTTAATTTCATGATTCCAGAAGTATTCAAGCATTAAACCGACCATATCGTCGGTTCTAAGTATATCAATAACCTACTTTCGTGCGAACCCTATCTAACACTTCGTTCGCCACTTTTCTTGCTTTTTCGGCACCTAATTCCAAGGCATTATCGATTTCCTCTAAATGCGTCATATAGTATTCAAACTGTTCTTGGGCATGGCCGAATTTTTCGATAAGCACATCAAAAAGGGCTTGTTTGGCATGACCGTAACCGTAGTTGCCATCTAGATAATTTTGCCTCATTTCGGCAATTTGTTCCGCTGAGGCTAGAATTTTATACAGTGCGAAGACGTTATCGGTATCAGGATTTTTGGGTTCTTCCATGGGGGTAGAATCGGTCTGAATGCCCATGATTTGTTTGCGAAGCTGTTTTTGCGGTTGAAAGATATTGATGAGGTTTCCTTTGCTTTTACTCATTTTTTCACCATCGGTTCCGGGTATGTACATGGTCTCTTCTTGTACTTTGGCTTCCGGCAGCACAAAGGTTTCTCCTAATTGGGCATGAAATCGAGAGGCAACATCACGGGTCATTTCTAAATGCTGTAATTGGTCTTTTCCTACAGGAACAATATTAGCGTCGTACAAAAGAATATCGGCCGCCATTAACATTGGGTAGGTAAAAAGTCCGGCATTGACATCCTCCAAACGATCGGCCTTATCTTTAAAAGAATGGGCCAAGGTCAAACGTTGATACGGAAAGAAACAGCTCAAATACCAAGAAAGTTCGGTTGTCTGTGGCACATCGCTCTGTCTATAGAAAACGGTCTTTTCGATATCAAGACCAAAAGCTAGCCAGGCTGCAGCGGTCGCATAAGTATTCTTGCGCAATTGCTCGCCATTTTTGATCTGGGTCAACGAATGCATGTCGGCAATAAAAAGAAATGATTCGTTCTTAGGATCCGATGCCATTTCGATCGCAGGGATGATCGCACCCAAAATATTCCCCAAATGAGGGGTTCCTGTACTCTGTATACCTGTTAAAATTCTTGCCATTCGCTTATTTTCAAAGTGTTCCAAAGGTAAAACAAAACATAAAAAAAGCGGCATTGCCGCTTAATTCGATTTAGTCGAGCGTTTATTTTTTAAAAAGCCCTGCAATAAATAGCAGCACAACTGCACCGATAACCCCTGTAATAATATCACCGACCGCACCTGAACCTATAGATACGCCTAGGTTTGCGAACAACCAATTGCCAATTGCGCCACCTACGATACCCAGAATAATATTGATCAGCAGTCCAAAACCTCCGCCTTTCATTAGTTTTCCAGCGAGCCATCCGGCCACTGCTCCAATTAATAAAGC